>NZ_JAMYLU010000020.1:0-114291 GCF_040318135.1 Mesorhizobium sp. M1295 | reverse complement strand
CGATCGTTGGCATCGTGTTTGGCACGATTACCTTCTCGATCGTGAACCAGGGCATCTACTTCACGAGCATGGATCCCAACATCGGAAGCGTCATAATCGGCGCGCTTCTTTTGATCGCGGTGCTGACAAACGACACCTTCCGGCAGCTGGCCCTCAGCTATTCGTTGAAGAACGGGGGACCGTCATAATGGACGCAATCAAATCGGTACTGCGCCGTCCCGAGGCCGGCTCGATCCTCAGTCTCGTCGGCGTGGTGTTGTTCTTCGTTCTGTTCGGCGGCGCCAGTTTGGGCACGCTGGTTGGCGCGGCGAGTTGGGTCAATTTCGCGGCAAATCTCGGCATTGTCGCCATTCCCGTCGGGCTGCTGATGATCGCTGGCGAACTCGACATTTCGATCGGCGCGTTGATCCCCGCCGGTTCAATGACCACCGCCATCCTGACCGGCTACTACGGGCTGCCCATCTCGGTAGGAATCGCTGGGGCGCTGGCTGTCGGAGTGGCGGTCGGCCTGGTCAACGGCCTGCTCACGATCCGAACCTCGGTGCCTTCGCTGATCATCACGCTGGCCACGCTGGTCGCCATGCAGGGGGTGGTGCTAAGTGCCTCCGTGCTTCTGACCGGCAATGCCAGCGTTGCCCTAACGGCGCCGGACTGGGCGAAATTCCTCTTCGGACAGTTGATCGGTGGCAGTCACCAGGTCGTCATCGTCTGGTGGGTGGCGTTCGCCGCTGTCATAGGCTTCGCTCTTCACAAGACCCGCTACGGCAATTGGCTGTTTGCAATGGGCGGCGACAAGGTCAGCGCCCGCAACGCCGGCATTCCGACGAACCGCATGACAATTGCGCTGTTTGTGTTGTCCGCGGTCAGCGCCACTTTCGTCGGCATCTGCCAGGCGATCCTGTTCAATTCCGCCCAAGTCTCCGGCGGCATGAACTTCATCTTCAACGCCATCGTGTCCGTGGTGGTGGGCGGTGTGCTGCTTACCGGCGGTTTCGGTTCGGTTGTTGGTATCTTCGTCGGCACCATCACCTTCGCCATCGTCAGCCAGGGCATCTACTTCACCCAGATCGACCGAAACTGGTCGAACCTGATTATCGGTGTGATGCTCCTGCTGGCCGTGCTGATGAACCAGTCGTTCCGCGACTTGGCTCTGTATTTCAGACCGCGGAGCAAGCGAACCCTGCCGCGGGAGCCAGCAAACCCATGAGAAACGAGTTGCCACAGGAGCCGTGCCCAGCGGTCGCTTCGATCAACGAGCATCGTGCTTCTATGAACACGGTCGCCGATCAATCGCATCAGGCAAGCCGGTTCGCAGATGAAGAGTGAGCACGCCATGAACGACAAACCTGCCATTCTCGAGCTGAAAAGCGTCAACAAATCCTTCGGTCCGATCGATGTCCTGCACGATATTTCGCTGAGGGTGCGCGCCGGCGAAGTGCTTTGCCTTCTCGGCGACAACGGCGCCGGCAAGTCCACCCTCATCAAAACGTTGGCCGGTGTCCACAAGCCTAGCAGCGGCCAGATACTGATGGATGGTCAGCCAGTGACCTTCACTGGACCGAGTGAGGCGCAGGGACGGGGAATCGCCACGGTGCATCAGTTCGGCGGCACGTTCCCGCTGATGAGCATCGGGCGGTCCTTCTTCGTCGGCGTCGAGCCGACTAAAGGTTGGGGACCGTTCAAGATCTACGACCGCAAGCGCGCCAACGAGATCGCGGTGAAAGCGGTCCGGGATTTCGGAATTACCCGCATTGATGACGGTGACCGCCTGGTCGGCGGCCTGTCGGGCGGAGAGCGCCAGTCGCTTGCCATTGCCCGCGCTGTGTATTTTGGAGCGCGCGTGCTGATCCTGGATGAGCCGACCGCGGCGCTCGGCGTCAAGCAGGCCTCGCATGTGCTGCGTATCGTCAATGAGGCCAAGAAGCGTGGCTTGGCGGTGGTCTTCATCACCCATCAGGTCATGCACGCCATGACCGTCGGCGATCATTTCGCGGTGCTGATCCGCGGCGCCATCGCCGATGATTTCCGCAAGGGCCAAAGGTCCCGCGAGGAGATTACGGATCTGATGGCTGGCGGCGAAACGATGGCCGATCTGGAGGCTCAGGTCGAGGGGTTACATGGAAACCCATGAAAGGCATCCGCCGTCCTTCCAGGTGCTGGGGGGCCCAGCCGCTCGTTAGATTTCTTAAAAGGCGCCAACCAGGAGTGGCTCCATGCCGCCGAGTTGGCCGTTGCCCGTAAATTCGAAAAAGCAAAAGCAGGACAGAAATGACAATCCGCATTGCGGTGATCGGCGCCGGTTTGATGGGCGCGGATCATGCCAAGATAGTTGCCGAGGAACTGCCCGGCGCAACCCTTCAATTGGTCTGCGACATGGATGAGCAGCGCGCTCGTTCTGTTGCCGGCGCGTGTGGCGCTATCGACATTGCCACCGACCCCAAGGGCGCCATCACGCGGCAAGACGTGGACGCCGTGATCATTGCGAGTCCCGATTTCACGCATGCGCCGCTTTCGATGGCCTGCATTGCCGCCGGCAAGCGCGTCCTATGCGAAAAACCGCTGTCACAAGCGTCGGCTGACTGCATCGCGGTGATGGAAGCCGAACAGAAAGCGGGGGCGAAATTCGTCCAGCTCGGCTTCATGCGGCGTTACGACCGCTCCTATCAGGAAATGAAGCAAGCGCTCGATAATGGTCGTCTCGGCCGGGCGCTGATGATGCACAATTTTCACCGCAATGTTGAAACGCCTGCGGCCGACTTCACCGGTGCTATGGCCATCACCAATTCGGCCCCGCACGAATTCGATGTCGTGCGATATGTGCTCGGCACCGAATATGCTGCCATCTCCGCATTCCAGCCAAGCCGCTCGGACGCGCGTGTGGCACCTGTCGTCATGGTGCTGGAGACGGTGGACGGGCAGCTCGTCAACATCGAGATCAACAACAACGCCGCCTATGGCTATGACGTTCGCGCCGAGCTGATTGGCGAGAACGGCGCCGTGGCAACCAACAACGTTGCCTACACCCGCACGGAGTCAGCGCTTACCCAAAGCACAAACTACGACGCCGACTGGCGCACCCGCTATTACGATGCCTATCGCCGCCAGAACCGCGACTTCCTTCGCTTCGTCGTGACTGGTGAGTTCCCCACGACCGCCTCGGATTGCTGGGACGGCTACTGCGCCGCCGTCGTTGCCGAGGCTGGCGTGGTAGCGCTGAAGGAAGCCCGTCGTACGCCTGTCCAGATGATTGCAAAGCCGGAGTTCTACGCGTGAAGCTGGGTTTCGTTTCAGACAGTCTCGGTAATCTGCCGCTCGACGCCGTGCTAAATCATGCCAAGCGCATGGGGGTGTCCGGCATCGAGGTGAACACTTGCGGCTGGTCGACCGCCCCGCATTTCCGGCTTTCGTCCATGCTGGGTAACAGGGAAGCGCAGAAGCGGATTGCTGCAGCCTTCGAGGAACGCGGCCTGGAGATCATAAGCCTCAACGCCAACGGCAATCCGCTGCACCCAACCGATCCGGCCCAAGGCCAAGGCTTGAAAGACACGATCCGCGTGGCCGGCGAGATGGGCATTCGCACCGTCTGCACCATGAGCGGTCTGCCGGCAGGCAGCGCTAGCGACAGCATGCCGAACTGGGTCGTCTCGTCTTGGCCGACGGAAACGCAGACCATCCTTAGATATCAATGGGAAGATAAGCTGATACCCTTCTGGACCGAGATCGCGGCGCTGGCGAAGGAAAACGGTGTCGATCGCATCGCGCTCGAACTCCACGGCAATCAGTGCGTATACAACGTGCCCTCGCTCCTGAAACTGCGGCAAGCGGTCGGACCTGTCCTAGGCGCCAATCTCGACCCCTCGCACCTGTTCTGGATGGGCGCTGATCCTCTCGCTGCCGCCGACGCGCTAGGCGAGGCCGTCTATCACGTTCACGCCAAGGATACGATGCTCAACCGGCCGGTTCAGGCAACGACCTCGCTGCTTGAGAATGGGAGCCTGATGAACATTCCGGCACGGTCCTGGAGCTACATTACACTTGGGTTCGGGCACGGCGAGGAGTGGTGGCGGCAGTTCTGCTACCGACTCAGGATGGCTGGCTATGACGGCTGGCTTTCCATCGAGCACGAAGACGTCCTTCTGAATTCGCTGGAGGGACTCGAGAAGTCCGTCGCGCTGCTCCAGGGCGTGATGCCGTCCGCTCCCGCAGACTTCAAACCGCAAGATATCTGAGGAGAGAATCAATGCCCTGGGTTGACGCTTGTGCCGCTGACGAAATCGAAGCCGAGGAAGCCAAGCGCTTCGAGGAAGGCGGCCGTACCTTCGCCATCTTCCGCAACGACGCGGATGAATACTATTGTACAGACGGGCTTTGCACGCATGAGAAGATCCACCTCGCGGACGGTCTCGTCATGGGTAATACGGTGGAGTGCCCCAAGCACGCTTCCGTTTTCGACTTCACGACTGGCGAAGTAGAGACGCCCCCTGCCTGCGAGAACCTCAAAACTTACAAGACGAAGGTCGAGAACGGCCGCGTCATGGTCGAGGTTTGAGCCGTTATGAGCCAACCCTTCCAGTTGGCCGCCTGCGCCGAGATGCTTTGGCTTGATCGTCCGATGACTTGGCGCGTCGCACGTCTGCATGAGATGGGTTTCGGCGTCGGATTGTGGAATTGGCCGGACCATGACCTCGCAGCGCTCGAGAAGTCGGGGGCGACCTTCACTATTATGAACGGCTACCTCGAAGGAAGGCTCGCCGACGACGAGGGCGCCGACATGCTCTTGAAGTCCGCCCTAGAGACCGCAAGAGTCGGAAAGCGCCTCGGGATTGCCAGGCTCAACCTGCACGGCACCGGTCTCGGCGAAGGCGGCATTCCTATTGTGAAGTCTGAGGTCGAGACCGGCCCCATGTGGCTGAAGGCGCGGGATACGTTGAACCGCATCTGTGACATGGCCGAGGCCGAAGATGTCGTCTTCACGTTTGAAAACCTGAACCTGCTTGACCACCCGGGCTGCCCCTTCGGCTCGACGGCAGCGGTGCTGGCGTTGGTGTCATCTATCAATAGACCCCAACTGCGGATCAACCTCGACCTTTATCACACTCAGATCGGCGAGGGCGATATCGTGCGCTGGTGTCAGAAATGCCTGCCCTTCATCGGCGAGGTGCAGGTGGCCGATAATCCGGGTCGTTGCGAGCCGGCGACAGGCGAGATGAACTGGCCCAACATCGCGAGAGCTCTGTTCGACATGGGGTATCGCGGGCCGGTGGGTCTGGAAGCCTTTGCCCAAAACGATCCTGAGGCAGCGCTGGTCGCTTTCCGGCGAGCTTTTACGGTGTGAGCCATGCGGGGATGCTCATCGGCGCGACGCGGGGCGGGCGCCATGATCAAGGGCGGCAAGCTGTCCGACCATGCTTTCCGATCCGAGCGCCGCTCGCAGATTCCTTTCAAGTTCACCTGACCTGCAGTGGAGGCTGATTATGGGCATGTATCACAACCGTCCTCATGTCGAGGATATCCGAAAGATGAAGAGGAACGGACAGAAGATATCCATGCTCTTCGTCAGCACGCCCGACGAGGCAGCCGCCGCTGCCGCGGCAGGCATTCACATGCTCTCCATCGAGGGCCGATACTTTGACCAGGAAATGCGACAGGCAGCCGGCGACTGTTTCGTTCAGGTCGGTCTGCCTTACGGCGGCTGGGGCAGCTTTGCTGGCCGTCCGCTCGCTACGGCAGAGGACTATCTGCGTGCGGCTTTCCACTTTGCTGGCATTGGCGGCGACGCCTTCTACTGCTCCGCGTCCTACGACATCCAGAAGGCGCTCTGCGACAACCACCTCCCTGTCGTCGGGCATATCGGCCTGATCCCTTCGTACATCACCTGGACCGGTTGGCGCGCAGTCGGAAAGAGCGCGGAAGAAGCGATACGCCTCTGGCGGCACACCCAGAAACTCGAGGAGATCGGTGTCTTCGGGGCGGAACTGGAAGTCGTGCCCGACCGGGTGGCGAAATTCCTGACCGAAAACTCGTCACTGGTCATGCTTGGCATGGGCGCCGGCGAGCATGCAGATGCGCAATACCTCTTCACAGAGGATGTCTGCGGCTATGGCAAGAACCATAAGCCTCGGCACGGAAAGGTTTACCGGAACCTCGGCCCTGAGCTGCAGAAGATCCAAGACGAGCGCGTGGCGGCGTTCAGGGAATACAAAGCCGACGTCGATTCCGGGCGGTACCCCGGTTACGAGCACACAGTTCCGATTGGGGACGCTGACTTCGATAGCTTCATGCGAGCAGCCAAAGGGTGACAACCATGCGTGCGGGGCTATCCGATTGCTCAGGAGCGGGTGTCAGGCAAGTCGAAGTCCGCAACACGAAGGCGCCAACGCTTGCTGAACTCAAAATGCTGATTGCCAAGAGGGAGCTGATCCTTCCGGCGAAGTTGGAAACTCTCGCTCGCGTGATGTTTGCAGAGCCAGACTGCGTTGCCTTCGAAAATTCCGCCTCGATCGCTCGCCGGTGCAACGTGTCAACGACAACCTTATCTCGCCTCGCTCCGCGCCTTGGCTTCAGGTCTTTTAAAGAAATGCAGAACTGCTTCCGAAATCACATCCTTGATCGAAAGGCCCAGCGCAAGCCGAGCTGATAACTCGGCTACATCGATCACTCAGAAGTCAGACCCGCGCCTTGAGCAAGCCCGCGGCCCAAAGTTCAGCTTTCTAGCCCGGCGTACCCAGAAGCTGACTTTCCGCTTAGGCCCAATTTCAGTGATCCCGATTAGAGGCCAGTGGGGCCGTTCTTGAGAGCAATATATCGTTTCGGCGAGCGGCGATTGCCGATATCTCCGTCGCTCAGTAGGTTGGTCAAAGGGTGCAGTGGCGCGAAATCGACGCTGCATTGTGGGGCAGGGAAGGCGCATGTCTTGCCCCAATCAATGCCGTTGCGCGATAATTGGCATTCTGCTCACTACCACCCGTCACACCGCGATAGAGTCGGTGGCAGGGGAAACTCGTAAGCCACTGACTTTGGAGAGAATTTGGATCGAGGCGTAGAACATTGTGATCCAGCATGCCGTGGGGTGTCGAGCGGGATTGTTATGAGCCACCCGCGCCACTCCATATCTATCTGATAGTTAACGTGAAAATTGGGATAGCGAAGTTAGTGAGGGCGGTTTCTGGGGTGCGTAGGGAGCTCTATTCGACGAGGTTCACGATTGCTCATGTTCCTTCCCGTTGAGTCGATTTGTCGCGCGGCACTTAACAGTTTGCTGATTTGCCCATTGGTTTAGGTCGGCCACGGGATAGACGATGGACTTTCCAATCTTCACGAACGCTGGCCCGACGCGCATTGCTCGCCAGTTGGCCAATGTCCCGGTCGAGATAGCGCCGCGAAAACGTTCGCTCACTTCCTCCGGTGTCAGATAAAGTGGTTCCGTCATCTTCTACCTCAAACCAAGTCTCGGTTGGGATGATCGGGTCCGCGAATGATGAACGGAGACGACCTCCTACGCTCGGGGTCGACAAGGCAATCTTCATTGAGAACATCAGTCGATACCGGGGCGTCACGCATCTCTACGGCGACTTCGCGCAAGACTAAAAGGGGGTTCTGACCACGGTAGGACCATCTCGGGCTGCCGGCTAGAAAAAGGCCGGAAGGAAGCGCGATCATTAGTCTGATGCTCCGGGCAGGATCAACCAGCAGGGCCCTCCGAAGGCAGAGGTCACAGGTTCGAATCCTGTCGGGTGCGCCAAGGTTTTCAATCACTTACGTCCTTTTCACGGGCTGACCTCTGGGCCGTCCCACACTGCCTTCCCACATAAACGGCTTTTGGCAAGTTGGAAACGTCAGGGGCGTGGCTCCGGCGAGCGAAGATCGGCACCTGCGGGGAACGGGAACCAAAGAGGTGACGGTTCGTTCACTTGTTTCGGTTATTTCGGATATTGCGATTGTTGATTCGCGGTGCTATATCCGTTGAACACAGGGAAGACGACCATGACAACGCTGCTCGAACGACCGATATTGCCTTCGGCCGACGACGCCGAATTGGCTGCGCAGGCCAGCCGCCACCTTTCTAGAGCCAAACACGAGGGCGCTGAATTGCGCGTTCAAGTGGATGGAGGAGAGATGCTGCGCCTTCCTAAGGCAGTGAATGATCTTCTCTATCATTTGCTGACCGAAATGGCGCAGGGTAACGCCGTTACCCTGTTCCCAATCCATGCCGAACTGACGACACAGGAAGCCGCTGACTATCTGAACGTGTCACGTCCTTATCTTGTTCGACTTCTCGAGGAGGGCAAGGTGAAGTTCCACATGGTAGGAACTCATCGTCGAGTTAAGTTCCGTGATTTAGATGCGTTCCGCAAGTCAACTGAGGAAGAGCGTCAGCGTGTAATGGACGAACTAGCTGCCCAAGCGCAAGACTTGGGGATGGGCTATTAGGAAGTCCAGTTACACCGTCATTCTTGACGCCTGCGCACTGTACCCAGCCCCGCTGCGAGACTTCCTCATGGAGCTCGCAGCGGGAGGGCTGTTCCGTGCGAAATGGACCGAGCGCATTCATGACGAATGGATTCGTAACGTCCTTAATGACCGCAAGGACCTTAAGCCAGAGCAGTTGTTGCGGACGAAGCAGCTGATGAATCAGGCTGTACCTGACTGCTCGGTCGAAGGCTACGAGGATCTGATCGAAGGCCTGAAGCTCCCAGACGGTGATGACAGACATGTTCTTGCAGCCGCCATCCACACGGCTTGCGACGCCATCATCACTTTCAATCTAAAAGACTTTCCGCGAGACTACCTAGCGAAGTTCCAGCTAGAGCTCCTGCATCCGGACGAATTTCTGTTCCATCAGTTCGGGCTGAATACAGCTGCGGTCGTTGTGGCGGCGCAACGCTGTCGCGCGCGCTTGAAAAACCCTCCTAGGACGGCAGAGGAATACCTCGACACCCTCGAACGGCAAGGGCTCACCAAAACCGTGGCCGAACTCCGACACTACGCCGCCGTCATTTAGTCGCAGCCGTTCGCACTCGGCACATTAACACAGCGTCTCGCATGCCACGCCGTCGCTATCGCGGTCCAACTTTCCACCCCAGGAGCAGTTGCTAAGATACCATTGGGCCTCGTCGCACGAACTGATCTGCTTGCACGTTCGCCGCGGCTCGCATGAGTAACCGTTCTGCGCGACCAACTTGCGGCTGACGAGGCCAAGCGGCTGGCTGGGCGTCGCCCTATCGGCGTGCGCCGCCCGCCACTCCCAGGGCGCCTGAAACGTTCCGACCCACAGACCGACCTTCGCCGCCTTTGCCTTTGCTTGCTGCTCCGCGTACGCGCCGTGGCTGTAGCGCGGCCAATCCAGCGCCTGGCCGTTCTCGACCATCCATGAGGCGACACTGGAGCCGTCCGCCCGCCAGCAATCGCCGACAAAGCGGCCGTAGCGGTCCCAAGTGACGAAACTGCATTGCACCGGCCTCGAGGCGGCCAGGAACGTGTCCAGCGCGTTAGCGGCCCGTCGCCCGCAGGAATACTCAGAACCGTTCGCGTCGTTGCAGTACTGCCGGCTCTCGGGCGCATCGATGCCGTTGAAGCGGATGCGCTGGCCGTGGATCTCGATCGTATCGCCATCGATGACAGACGCGACACCGGCGATCGGCGCCGGCTTTGAACCGATCCAGTTTGATACGTTGAGCTCGGGCACAGGATCGCTATGCTGCATGACGAACTGCGTCACGTAGGCTGCCATCGCCGCCAAGGCCACGAACACGAGCCGCTTCGGAACGCCAGCCAGTTGGCGCACGCGCCCCGGCTTACGCCACTGGTCGGTTCGACCATTATAGCGAGACTTGCCCAACCCCTGTCTCCTCTTGAGGGGCAGAGTGCTTCTAATTGACGGCCAAGTCTAGAGCCGACGGCGGTCGGGTTCTTGGCCGGCGCACCGCACTGACCCAGGAACGCCACCGCTTCTCTGATCGTTGACTGCTTTTATTGAGCCGCGGTCATGCCATCTACCTCGATCCGCAAAACGGAATATGATCCCGGCAGCAAAACCCTCTCGGTGTGGTTCGTGGCCAGCGGAAAAGGGTACGTATTCGAGGACGTCCCACCGGAAACTTACGCCGCGTTCCGAGCTGCATTCGCCAAGGGCCGCTACTTCGACGACCATATCCGCAATCACTTCCGTTACCGAGATCGGTATGGCATCCGATCTGCCCGCGTCTCCTCCCTCCAGAGACGCGGGCTTTGAGGTTCGCGGAACCGAAACGTTCAAAGTTTATTGAATCGGGTTGGTGTGGCGTGGAGTTTGTATGAACGGGGCGAGGCTGGCGTTTATCCGTCCGATGGAGCCCAAGCTGGTCGCAAAGCCACCCGAGGGTGAACACTGGATTCACGAGATCAAGCTCGATGGCTACCGAACCCAGATCATCTTAAACAGCCCTGACGATATTCGCGCCTTCAGCAGCAGCGGAGCGGATTGGACGAGGAAATACACCGGCATCATCGAGGCGGCGCGGGATCTCGACGTCAAGAGCGCGATCTTTGAGGGCGAGGCGGTCGTCACGGGCGTGAATGGCCTGCCCGATTTCGACGCACTACAGAAAGCCGTACACAGCGATCGCTACGCCACGATCCTCGGCGCCTTCGACATCATGCATCTTGACGGCCACGATCTGCGCGACGTTGGCTGCAAGGCGCGCCGGGAAATTTTATTTGGCATCATCAAGCCGAACAGCCGCATCCAGTTCAGCGAGGCTCTACCCGGTGATGCCAAGTCGATTTTCTACCTCGCTGACCAGGCTGGCCTTGAAGGGATCGTCTCCAAGCGCGCCGACAGCCCGTATCGGAGTGGCCCGACGTTGAATTGGCTGAAGACTAAGAGCTGGACGGTCGAGGAATTCGAACTGCTCGGCGTCGAGCGCGAGCCGGGCAAGGCGGCGTTCGCCTTGCTCGCGCATCCCGACGCCGGAAAGTATGTCGGTTCAGCCTTCATCTCGTTGGGGCGCGACATGAAGGAGCGGCTGTGGAAGCGGGTCAAGGAACATGCCGGCCCACCTCCGGGCGGCATCAAGAAGCGACCGGCGACGCTGTGGGTTGAGCCAGGCGTGAAGCTACGGATCAAGCATCTTCGTGGCGAGCACAGGTATATACGCCACGCTTCGCTGCTTGGCTTCGGCGACGATCCGGAGCGTCCGGGGAGATAAGGGCTCGCCTGCCAAATCCAGCAATGGCCGGCGGGCCCCCATCAGCGCAATGAAGGGACTTTTCTTGCTCCGATTTCTCCTTTCGGAGATGACGCTACCAACTATGAATGGGATGCGGCAGTTCCCGACGCCGCCCGTGCACCGGACCATTGAGCAGTCAGGTCAGACTTGGGTCCCGATGATCGGAGCGACGGTGCTGGGGCGCACCTCAATTGGGGCAGCGGGTCAGTCGCTCGACCGTCTCAATAATCGCCTTTGCCAGCGCCTCGCCCTCATGCACCGGCAGCGGTCCATAGAGCGTTGACCGCCTGCTCGCTCGGCAGCACGCCGGCGGGGCAGGTTAGCTCGATCGCTATGCGAACGAGCTGCAGGCCGGTTCTTTCGCGTGCTTGGCTTTTGCCCGCGAATGCGGGACTGTCCTGATCGTCGGCTTGTTCCAATCGAACCACCTGCTAGTTACTCCGATCTCATCCCGCTTCTTGGAAAACGGGTTCGCACCCGACGTGATGGGGGGTAAGATGCGGTTTTCGGAGGAATTGATGCATTACACACTCCATGCTGCGCCAGGCTCTTGCTCTTTTGCACCTCACATCGTCATGGAGGAGATTGGAAGGCCCTATTCGCTGGCGTTGATGTCGCCAGGCCATCCCGAAGCCAAGACCGACGAATTTCACCGCTTAAACCCGAAAGGGCGAATCCCTGTTCTCATTGCCGACAATTTCACTCTCACTGAAGCGCCGGCAATCTTATTTCACCTGGCCCTGACGAATCCAGACGCGCGGCTCCTGGGAGCGGATGCAGAAAATATCATCCGTTCCATCGAATGGTTTAACTGGCTATCGAGTGCGGTTCACGCGGTCGCCGTCCGAATGATCTGGCGCGCCGACTTTTTCTTACCGGATCAATCGATGTACGAGCCCTTGATTCATAAAGGAAAGGAGCACTTGGCTTCTGCGTTTGCCCTTATAGAATCCAAGTTGACGGACCGAGATTGGGCCGTAGGAGAGTCCTATTCAATTGTTGATCCGTATTTGCTCGTATTCTACAGGTGGGGAAATCGTATGGCCGTTGACATGCGAAATACCTACCCAGCTTGGACCTCTCATGCACGTCGGTTGGAGGAGCGAGCGGCTGTGCAACGAGCCTTAACGCAAGAGGGAATATCCCTCTGGGAGTAGCTGTCGCGTTGCCGAATCCAAAAATTCACAAGACCATCGATCCTACGCGGTCGTGCTTAAATGTCTGGTAGCGTTGTTTAGCGGGAAACCAACGCTACGGCCTCATAAATGTAGTTCTCGTCCATCGTCAGGATACTGGCGCTGCGGTGGCGATCGTCAAGGCCGGCCAGCACGCATCATCGCGCGCGCGATGGCGAGCTGCGCCTCGACTTTGGCGTTTTCCTTCTGCGTCATGTTGTCGGCCGCGATCAGCCGCCGAAGCGACCGCATGATTTCGCCGCGCGTCCAACCTGCTTCGGGCATGCAATCAATGATCGCCTGAAAGCCTGGCTCCATCGCCTCCTGGCAATCGATCTCGCGGTCGGCATATTCGCCCTGTCGTCTCGGCGGCGTGATCATGCTCGCTCCCTAGAGATACGCTTCGCCGTCCGCACCATGTTCAAAACAGAACCAGTGCGACGGCTGTTTGGGCTTGGCGAAGCACCATCCTGCATCCTTGCCACAGTCGGGACGCTCGCACCTATGGTGCTGAATGCCAGGCCGCGTGACGGGCTCTATTGCGCCGGGAAGGCGGATCAGGTCGTCGCTCATCGGTAGTTTCTCGGCTTAGGTTGGTTCGAAAGATTCCATAGCCGGTCTTGACGATCAAGGAAATGTTCCTTTTCTGTTCTCATGGCGCACGATCCGATCGACACGCTGGGCAAGGCGACCCGACACAATATGCTCGTCAAGGCCGAATGCAGCTGCGGCAATGTCCGCTACTGCCGCTCGGCCGATCTCATGATGGTCTATGGCGGCGGCGCCGATCCGCTGAAGCTCAAATTCGACTGCAGCCGCTGCAAGCCAACAGTGAAGATCACCTTGCTCGAGATTCACCCCGAGCATCTGCCGAAGCGCCTGATGATCCACAAGCCGATGAAGATTGACGGCAAGATCGTCTGGCATACGGAACGGTTTAGGGCATGACTAGCGATGCTGACCTGAATGGGTTGGCCGGCGCCGCTGGGATTGGGGCCTGACAGGCGACCGGCTAGACAAAGATAAGCGACGTCCCGCCATTAGCGGACGCGCTGGCCGCGATGCGCGCCTGAATACGCGCCCAATCCGCATCAAGGACTGTCTGCGGATCACGACCTGAAACTTCCAGGTTCTCCACCCAGCCACGATAGAGCTTCATTTGGTTTGCTGCTGTTACCTGCGCAGGCACAAAGGCAAGTAGCGCGCCGGGAGTGATGCCAAACTGGGGCCTCTTTGCCGAGAAGTCTCCAGTGTTTGCAATTCCAACCGCGCCAGTGGCTATCTTGGAACCAAGCGCCGACTTGACGCGTAAGCCACGCCCGGCAGCATTTCGCCAGAACGCCAGTTGGCACATCTGGCCAAAAATCGTGCTGTCGGCAGTGACACCCAGCGAGTCGATAGTGCCCGCACCGCATGTGCGGATCGCTGGGGTCGACGTCGACCGCGCTGACGACCACGCGACGGTTCTTCTTAAGAAGCCAGTCAAAGGTGGTGTGCCCATTGCCTTAGCTATGGCGCCGATGCCAAAAGACCAACCGATCATTACGATTTCCGGCTATCAGGATATTGCGAGGAAGGAGATAGACAACCGAGACGCCGTGGTCCAAGCCTGTGCCGTCCGCGACGTTGAATTTTCGCAAGGTGATTGGAATAGGCCGACGGTTTACCATTCCGATTGCGACTTGCACCCAGGCATGTCGGGAGGAGCAGTTATCGTCAAGTCCGAAAGTGGCTTGAACGCCGTGGCTTTGATGATCGAAAGCGGATTGGAGAAATTGAACGGACTTGACTACGATCTTCGGACTGGAAGTTACGGGTCCATGACCGGCCTGGATAACACGTTCCTTTCCGACATCATGGATTTGCGCAAGGCCACTCCGAAGAAAAAGGGAGTGGTCTGGAGCCACTCTCCAGCAAACCGGCCTCCATCGGCGGGGGCCCAATGTGTGACCCGCAGCAAGTTGATCACGCATACCGCGACGGGCAGCTTTCTGTCGTTGCATTTTCACAGCGATTGCGCAACGTCCATCCAATGCACACTGTCAGGCAGCTACAGACTGGCTCGGAGGCTGTTCGATCGATTTGATGACAGTTTTACCCTGGCGGTCGGGGAAACCAACACGCGCAAGTTCTACGGCGTGAACTCGGAGATGGAGGAGTACGATCAGTTTCGGTGCGAGGCAGTGGGCACTACTCCACCCGCCGAGCAAAGCAAGGGTGTGCATGCGGAGCAAACCGAGGCTCAGCCGGCCGAGCCAAGCAAGGTTACGCCGAAAAAGGTCAAGACCGTGACTATCAGGACCGGCGAATGTGCAAACAAACAGAATTGCGTTTCCAATAACTCCACGCCCGGAACGTCGAACAGCAAGTAATGTGTTCGAAGCGAATTAGAGTGTGCTATGGGATTTCATGCTCTTGGTTGCAAAGACAGCCAATTGGGCACTCGTTCCCTAGCGATTGTGCACGAGACGATCTCGCTGGTGAAAGTGATAGGCGGAAAAACAGGTTCCGAAACGCTAACCACTTGCGGTCGCATTAGTATGGCTTGGTCGTGGAACGCAAAGGCTGACCCGATTTCGTCCCGCGATGCGGTACAGTTAGAGATCAAGCAAAACGTCGCCATGTGGGCGGCTGCAGCACGCTAGGATGTAGCCTGCCGATTGATCCTCCAAGGTCAGCCCGCCTAGGTCATCCATGACGACTTCGCCGGACAGCTTGGCGATCCGGCACGTACCGCAAATTCCCTGCTGGCAGGCGGTGGGGATGTGGACGCCACATTGGCGCGCCGCTTCCAGCAGGGTCTCTCCGGGCGCACAGTGATGCGCAATGCCGGAGCGGGCGAAGCGGACCGAAGACGAAATCTTTGAAGCCAGTTCCGAACGCGAACCGTTGCCGCCTCCGAAGCTCTCCTCATGAAACTGTGAAGGGGCGAGGCCGATTGCCTCCAGGCACCGGCGTGCCGCCTTCATGTAGGATTCCGGCCCACAGGCGAAAACGGTCCGGCTGTGAAGATCGGGAACCAGATTCAGGAGCATTTGACTGCTAATGCGTCCAGTTGGACCCGTCCAGGCTGGGTCTTCCTGACGGCAAATGCAAGTCACTTGAACATTGGGAAAGCGAGCGGCAAGTGCGTCCAGTTCGAGCCGAAAGATGATGTCGTCCGGCGTTTTCGCACTGTGAATGAAGTGGATATCCTGGGCGGCTGCGCGGTCGGTAAGTGCCCGCAACATAGACATGACGGGAGTTATCCCGCTGCCACCTGAAAGGAAGAGGGACTTTCCATGCGGCAGATCGTCGAGATTGAACGAGCCGAGCGGCCCTTCGATCTCGATCGCATCGCCCGGCATCAAATTGTCATGGAGCCAATTCGAAACGAGCCCGCCCGGCGTCCGTTTCACGGTAATCTGAAGGTCGAGCGGTCGCGTCGGTGGTGACGAAACAGAGTAGGAGCGCGTCACCGCGGCACCGTCGATCCTCAGGTGCACCAGAACATACTGGCCAGCGCTGAAGCAGAAGATTCGATCTGAAGCGGGTGTGAGAACGAATGTTTTCACATCGTGCGTTTCGTCGATCACGCGCCGGCAGTGCACAAGCTGCGGTGTGGTCTGTGCCCACTGCCGGTGACGCTTTGTTGGGACGAAGCCGGAGGCTGCAAAGGCCGCGTTTGCATTCATCATTCAACTCAGGTTTGGAGTCGAGCCAAGATGCCATTTCAAACCCCGCTGAACAGCCGCGCAATCCTGCCTTTATGATCGGTAATTTCGATTAAACTTCCAGTGACATCACAGCGACCTGGAGGGCTCGGATGCCTTTGCGAATGATGGGTTCGTGTTTGCGGCGCGCGAGTATCGCGGTGTGGACTGGCTGGTGCAGCGTCGGCGCTCCCTCGACCAGGAACGATCGGAGTTCAGCAGTGAACCTGCGCGCATCGTCGCTACGCATATAGCAGGTGCCACCCGTTCGTCGGAGCATGATCTCCGCCAGAGTTTCCGATCCCGTCGAAAGCCGACAGATCGCCAGCTCGGCCAGCAGCTCTGCGTGCGTCTTTTCCAGCACGGCGGTATAGCCCGGGCGAATGTACGTTTCAGGGTCCACGTCGGACAGCGTTCTGGCAGCCGTCGAAACCATCACATATTCCTCGACCATCAGATGTTCGTAGGCGATCTCAGGCAGGTAGCGAGGCGCATAAAGCACGGCGATATCCAGATTTCCCATGCTAAGATCGCTGACCATCTGGTTTGAATAATCCGACTCGACATGGATCGAGGACTTTGGAAGGGCCTGGCATAGTGTCTCGACCCATCCGGGCAGGACCGAGCGGGTCATGCCCACCTGTGCGGCGATGCGCAAGGTGCCCTCGAAACGGTTGAACGCCCGCACGTCGTGGCGAGCTTGCGACCAGGTTGACAGCAGGGATCTGGCGTACGCTTCGAACCGCCGTCCCGCGGCTGTCGGCTCAGCGCCGGCGCGCCCGCGCTGAAAGAGCTCGGACCCGATCGCGCTCTCGAGGTTCTTGATGCGGGTGCTGATCGTCGACTGGGTCAACCCCAAGCGATCGGCGGTACGATTGAAATTTCGCGACTCGATGATGTCGAGAAAGGTTTCGATGTGATCTAGCTGCACGGGACCTCCCGATCGAAAAAGTCGATCATATTGCGCAGGATCATAAGCTTGATCAAACAATACTCAAGGCGGAAGCTGCCCTCGGTGAAATCGGCCGGCAGATCGACCAGGCTGAAGCTACGGAGCTGAGCAACGTGTTCATAGTCGACTGCGATTGTCACAATTACTGGTCAAGCGCGACCGTACTGGAGTCCTACCTTTCCGGCCTATGGAAGGACATGTTCGTTGAAGGCGAGAAGACAGGCCCCGTTGGCGCCTTCCCGCATGGCCATCGTCCCTGGTTTCATCCGCAGGACTTCTCCCGCAAGGACGTCCGTCCGAAAACAGAAGCCGACAACTATCTCATCATGAAGGAAAAACACCTCGACAAGTACAAGGTCGATGTGGCGATCCTGACCGGCGATGAGCCGATCGAGGCTTCCACCCTCGCCAATCCTTATTATGCCAGCGCCCTCGTCAGCGCCTACAATGACTACCAGATCGACCAATGGCTGCCGAAGGACGATCGCTTCATGGGCTCGATCATCATCGCGCCACAGGATCCGAAGCTCGCGGCCGCCGAGATACGCCGTCTGGGCAATCATCCGCGCATGGTTCAGGTTCTCGCTTCGCAAGGCTCCGTCAAGCCTTATGGCGATCCGTTTTACCATCCAATCTACGAGGCTTGCGCCGAGGTGGGGCTGCCCTTTGCCATACATCTGGGCGGCCATGGCGGCGTGAATTCGACCGCGATTGCTCCGGCCCCGACGACATTCTTCTGGGAGACCCATGCCATCCTGCACATGTCGGCGATTTCGCATGTCGCAAGCATGATTGCGCATGGCGTCTTCGAAAAATGGCCGGACCTCTACTTCGTGGTCATCGAATGCGGCGTCGCCTGGGTGCCGTCGGTGCTGTGGCGCCTGGACGCCGATTACAAAGCCCTACGCAAAGAGACGCCATGGCTGAAAATGCTGCCTTCCGAATACTGCCGGCGCAACATCCGCTTTTCCACGCAGCCACTGGAGCAGCCCGCAAATATTCAGCATCTCTGGTCCACTCTCGAGGCAATGGACGGAGAAAATACGCTGATGTTTGCCTCAGACTATCCGCATTGGGATTACGACGATGCCAACACGCTGCAAATCCCTCCTGCCTGGAAGAGCAAGATCATGGGGCTGAATGCGCTGGAGGTTTACAAACGCATCCCCCGCGCGCAAGCGGCGAATGCCGCCTGAGGAAGCAGACGATGCCCGAGAAGACATACATCTGCCGCGTCGACGAGATCGAAACCGGATCTCCCTTCATCGCCAAGATCCGCAGCCTTTCGGTCGGCGTTTTTCGCATCGGAGACTCATTCCACGCGCTGCTGAATGTTTGTCCGCACCGCGGCGCTCCGCTTTGCGAGGGGCCGCAATGCGGAACAACTGCACCGGTCGAAGAGGCGCAATTCATCTATCACCGCGAAAACGAGATCGTGCGCTGCGCCTGGCATGGCTGGGAATTCGACATCAAATCAGGCGCGGCCCTGGTCGATCCGTCCGTTCGCGCGCGCACATTTCCAGTAACCGTCGAAGCGGGCAGCATCTATGTGACGGCCTGATTGAGGTACGGATTCGAAGAGTAGAAGAAAGGTGATCGAAACTAACTTCACAGGTGCTTGACGAACAATAACGCGGAAAATCCGTAATGGGAGAGTCAAATGTCAGAATCTGAATACAAGCTTGGTATCGCTCAAAGCCTGATTGGTCACGGCAAGATTTCCCGCCGTGACTTCATTCATCTTGGGCTGGCCGCTGGGCTGACGGTCACCGCTGCGGACAAGCTCTTTGTCAGCACGGCCCGGGCCGAACCGCTGCAGGGCGGCTTCGCCAAGCTCGGCATGGCACATGGCGCAACGACGGATTCGATCGATCCGGCCGGCTACCCGGACACATTCACACAAACGGCATTCTCCGGCTCGATGTCCAACAGCCTCACCGAGGTCGACGCGAAAGGTAACGTCCAACCGGATCTTGCCGAGAGCTTTGAATCATCCGACGGCGCCAAAACCTGGGTCTTCAAGCTGCGCAAGGGCGCAACCTTCCACAATGGCAAGAATGTGACGGCGGACGATGTCGTGACTTCGCTGCGCTATCATATGGGCGACGAAACCAAATCGGCGGCGAAGCCGCTGCTTGAGCCCGTGGCCAGCATCAAGGCGGATGGCCCGGAGACGGTTGTCTTCACGCTGAAGAGCGGCAACGCCGATTTCCCCTACATCATGAGTGACTACCATCTGGTCATCATGCCGGCCAAGGACGGCAAGGCGGATTGGGGATCGGGCGTTCGCACCGGTGCTTTCGTGCTCGAGAATTTCCAGCCCGGCGTCTCGGCCAAACTCAAGCGCAATCCGAACTATTTCAAGAACGGCAAGCCCTATCTCGACGAGGTGGAGTTCATCGCCATCACCGATCTCGCCGCTCGCATGGCCGCGTTATCGACAGGGGAGGTGGACTATATTGGCCGCGCCGACCTCAAGACCCTCGGCATGTTGAAACGCAATCCCAAGGTGGAGATCGTCGAGGTCACCGGCTATGGCCACTATACCTTGCCGATGAATGTCACGGTTGCGCCGTTCGACAATCCAGACGTCCGAATGGCTTTGAAATGGGCGATTAACCGTCAGGAGATCGTCGACAAGATCTTTCTCGGCCACGCCACGGTGGCCAACGACAACCCGATCGCCCCGGCGATCAAATTCGCCACGAATCCGCAGCCGCAGCACAGTTTCGATCCGGAAAAATCCAAGCATTACCTGAAAAAGGCCGGAATGGAAAAGCTGAAGATGGACCTCTCGGTCGCCGATGCCGCCTTTGCCGGCGCTGTGGACGCGGCTGCCCTCATCCGCGAGACGGCAGCCCAGTGCGGCATCGACGTAAACGTCGTGCGTGAGGCCGAGGACGCCTATTGGGACAATGTCTGGCTCAAGAAACCCTGGTGCGCTTCCTATTGGAGCGGTCGCGCGACGGCCGACTGGATGTTCACGCAAGCCTTCGCCGCAGACTCCAGCTGGAACGAGTCGTTCTGGAAAAATCCCCGCTTCAACGAGTTGCTTGTCCAGGCGCGCGCCGAGACGGACGAGGCCAAGCGGGCGGCAATGTATGCCGAGATGCAGCAACTGACCCATGATGATGGCGGCAGCATCGTGCTGGTCTTCAATAATTTCGTCAGCGCCAAATCCAATAAGCTCGCACATGGCGAGGTGGCGCCGAACTGGGAGAATGATGGATTGAAGATGGCCGAACGCTGGTGGATCGCCACTGCGTGAGAGTGCGGGCCGGACCCGCGATGGCTATTAGGCTCCGGCTTGCAACCGCGTGCCCTGACTGGTGTGGCAGGGCGGCGGCAGCAACGAGAAACGCGTACCCATGAACCCCGTCGCAAGAACGGTTCTGCAGCGCCTTGGCCTCGGCCTGGTCACGCTGTTCATCGTGTCCATCATCATCTTCTCTGCGATTGCAATGCTGCCGGGCGACTTCGCCAAGGCGATGCTCGGGCAATCGGCGACACCCGAAACGGTCGTCGCCTTCCAGCGAGAAATCGGCATCGACCGTCCGCCTGTCGAGCGCTATTTCGTCTGGGTCGGGCAGATGCTCCACGGTGATTTCGGCTCTTCATTCGCGAGCCGCACCGGATACCGGCGCACCGTCGCCGAGATTATCGCCCCGCGCCTCTACAATACGATGTTCCTTGCATCGATGACGGCGCTGATAGCAGTTCCGCTGGCCCTGGGATTGGGCATCCTCGCTGCGCTCTACCGCAATGGCTGGTTCGACCGGCTGGTGAACGCAGTGACGCTGACGACCATTTCGTTCCCCGAGTTTTTCGTCGCCTATATGCTTGCCTACCTCGTCATCTCGCGCGACACGTTCATCGGATCCGAGTTCGCACAATCCCTGCCGCACTGGCTCGCGGTCTCGCTGAACTGGATACTCAATGCAGTTCCTAAGTTCCCGACATTGTCGAATGTGAACGATCAGACGCCGTTTTGGGAACATGTCTGGAGAGTAGCCTTGCCGGCGATCACTCTTACGCTCGTCATCGTGGCGCACATGATGCGAATGACACGAGCGGCGATCATCAACATGCTGGCAAGCCCATATATCGACATGGCGCGTCTCAAGGGAATGTCGCCCATGGCCATCGTACTCAGGCATGCCTTGCCCAACGCATGGGCTCCGATCGTCACGGTGGTGGCGTTCAATCTTGCTTATCTCGTCGTCGGAGTGGTCGTGGTCGAAGTGGTATTCGTCTATCCCGGCATCGGTCAGCTGATGGTTGACGGGGTCAAATCAAGGGATGTTCCGGTGGTCCAGGCCTGCGCCCTGATTTTCGCCGCGACCTACATCCTGCTCAATCTGACCGCCGATATTATTTCCATCGCCACCAATCCAAGACTCTTGCATCCACGATGACCAGCTACGAACCCATGGCTCAGGTTCACAGGCTGAGGCGCTCGCGCGCCACCCGTGCGAAAACGGCGCTGAAGAAGGCACCCTTCAGTGCATGGTTCGGCATCCTCGTGATCCTCGGTTATGTCATCGTTGCGGTGTTCGCGCATTGGATAGCCCCATACGGCGAAACGCAGGTCTTCAGCGAAGCCTTTGCACCGTGGAGCCAGCAGTTCAAATTGGGAACCGACCAGCTCGGCCGGGACATGCTCACGCGCCTGATTTACGGTGCGCGCAACACCATCGGTATCGCCGTCGCGACCACATTGCTGTCCTTCGCGGTCGGCGTCTCGCTCGGCCTTCTTGCCGCATTGTATAGGGGATGGCTCGACCAGATACTGTCGCGTGCGGTGGACGTGTTGATGTCGATCCCAAGCCTGATCTTCGCCCTGGTGCTGCTCTCGATCTTCGGCTCGTCGATCACCAGCCTGATAATCATCATTGCGCTGCTCGATTCCACCCGCGTCTTTCGGCTCGCACGCGCCGTCGGGCTTAACGTGGCAGTGATGGAATATGTCGAGGTGGCGCGATTGCGCGGCGAAGGCCCGAAATGGATCATCGCCAAGGAAATCCTTCCCAATGTCATGCCGCCGCTGGTCGCGGAGTTCGGTTTGCGATTTTGCTTCGTATTCCTCACAATCGCGGCACTGTCCTTCCTGGGCGTCGGTATTCAGCCGCCGACCGCTGATTGGGGGTCGATGGTGCGCGAGAATGCGACCCTGATCACCTACGGTGATGTCACGCCGCTGCTGCCGGCCGGCGCGATTGCCCTCCTTACAGTCTCCGTGAATTTCGTCGTCGACTGGTTCCTGCACGCAACCAGCGGGTTGCGCGATGAAAGGTAGCGGTCCGGGCTCGCGCGAAAAAGGCAAGGATCTGCTGCAGATCCGCAACCTACATGTCGAGGGTTTCTCGGACGAGCGGTGGCATCCCATTGTCCGCGGGGTCGATCTGGCGCTGAAGCGGGGGGAGGTTCTTGGCCTGATCGGCGAGTCAGGCGCCGGCAAATCCACCATTGGCCTCGCCGCGATGGGTTACGCCAAGCCAGGCTGCCGTATTACACAGGGCTCGATCCTGTTCGACGGAATCAATCTTCTGGCACTCAGCGAAACAGGGCGGCGTCGCCTCAGAGGCTCCCGCATTGCCTATGTCGCGCAAAGCGCAGCGGCCTCTTTCAATCCGGCCCACCGACTCCTTGACCAGACTGTCGAAACAGTCGTGGCGCATGGGATTGCCAGCCGCGAGAAAGCGAACCGGAGTGCCGTCGATCTCTATCGCCGTCTTCAGCTTCCAGATCCGGAGACGATCGGCTTTCGCTATCCTCATCAGGTTTCCGGCGGACAGTTGCAACGGGCAATGACCGCGATGGCGATGGCTTGCCGTCCGGACCTCATCATCTTTGACGAGCCAACGACGGCGCTCGATGTGACGACGCAGGTCGAAGTTCTCGCCTCCATTCGCAACATCGTGGAGGAATTCAACACCGCTGCAATCTATGTGACGCATGATCTGGCGGTGGTGGCGCAAATGGCGGACCGGATCATGGTTTTGCGCCATGGACTTACCGTGGAGGAGGCAGAAACGCGCCAGATGCTCGCCTCGCCCAGCCAGGAATATACCAAGACGCTCTGGGCCGTGCGCAAGCTCGCCAAGCCCGAAGTTCCGGCCGATGACTATCTGCTTACGATAGACAACGTCACGGCGGCCTACGGCCGGGCGGTTAAGGTGCTCCAGGATGTCTCCATCAACGTTCCACGTGGAAGAACAGTGGCTGTGGTCGGCGAATCCGGTTCCGGGAAATCGACGCTCGCTCGCGTTGTTACCGGCCTGCTGCCGCCGCTTTCGGGATCGATTTCCTTTGCTGGCCAGGCCCTTTCCAAGACCCTGAAGGCGCGCCCAAAAGAGATCTTGCGCCGCATACAGATGATTTATCAAATGCCCGACAACGCCCTAAATCCGCGGCAGACGGTCGAAGAAGTCATAGCTCGTCCGCTTGAATTCTACCTCGGCCTCAAGGGTGCACAGCGGGATAGGCGGATCGGCGAACTCATGCACATGGTCGAGATGAGCGAAACTTACCTGGATCGTCTGCCGGCCGAACTGTCGGGGGGTCAGAAGCAGCGCGTTTGCATCGCCCGAGCGTTGGCTGCCGATCCGGAACTCATCATCTGCGACGAAATCACGTCCGCGCTCGACCAGATTGTGCAGGAGGAAATCCTGAAGCTCTTAATGCGGCTTCAGCGCGAGCTCGGCATGAGCTACATTTTCATCACCCATGACATTGCCACCGTGCGAGCGATCGCCGACGAGATTGTGGTCATGCACCAGGGGAAAGTCGTTGAGCAGGGATTAAAGAGCGAAGTTCTCACGCCGCCGCATGCCCCCTATACCGAACGGCTTTTGTCCTCCGTGCCGGAAATGGATCCGGATTGGCTCACAAGGCTGCTCGCCAGCCGGAGGATGTGATCGTCGGGCAGAGCGTCGCGTGTCTTCCATATCGCCACCATTTTACAGCTTGGCGGTCGGCCGTACGGAACAATGCGGGAAAATTGGCGGTTCTCGCCGCACCAACTGCAGAGCCTGCTTCTCGGCAAAGCGGTCGGTTCGTTCCGTCCATCGGAACGAACCGAGCGCACTTTCCTGACGTTCTTGTGAACGCCGCAATGATCGCGGTTCGGAATTCAATCAATCTTGGGTGGGGACTCCTGCAGCGGATTTGAATCGTGATCGTCGCGCAGCCGTACCAGCAGTGCCGACCGCAGGTCCGCTGCGTCTCTTCCGGCGATCCGATCGCCGGTCGCGAGCGGGTCAGGTGCTCTTCAGGGTCCCGTTCATCCCTTCCGGATAGAAGCCACCCTTGCTGACGCCGTCCTTGTCGGTGAGATAGACGATCCGCAGCACTTCTTTCGGCGTCCTGGTGAACGCGATCGCGTCGGGCGTCGAGGGAACGAAATTGGCCTTGCCATTCACCTGGATGCCCTGGTCCTTGTCTTCCGGCCCGTCGATCTTGTCTCGTGCATCGGAGACGGCGTTGGCGGCCTTCCAGCCTTTCTCTCCCTTCCGGTATAGAGTGGAGCGCGCCATTCCCATGTGGTAGGCCTCGACCGCCAATATGCCCGCCGCGGCGGCGAGGAAGTCCTTGTTCTTCAGAAGCGTCGCAGCACCGGCATAGGCGGTGACGCCGACATCCTCGAACAGCATGCCGCCGAGAACAAAGTTCGTTTCGTTGCCAAAGGGGTCGAAGTCCCGCCCGAGGCCCGCTGCCTCCGCAACCGCTTTGAACCCAGCATCGAAATCGATGGCCGGCCTGTCGACTGCGTTCTTTGCAAGCGTCTTGCGGTAGAACCGGACATGCGCGAGTTCGTTTTCAGCAACCTCCTGCATGAATTCGCCGATGGCGGGTGTCTCGAAGGACACTTTCTTTCCGCCGACCACATCGCCGGGTTTGGAACCGGCATCGGCGGCGTCGATGCCCTTTCCGGTGGTGCCGCGAAGGTAGTATTCGGCCTCCATGTATTCCAAGTTGAGCGCAAAGCGGAAAATGTCCTCGTCCTGCAGTTCCTCCTTGGCATAGGCGCGAGAAACCGGCGCCAGGCCCGTCGTGGCGGCGAGGCTGGCTCCCAGCCCAAACTGCAATGCGCGGCGACGGGAAAGGTGGAGTGAAGGGATGGCACGTATCATGGCTTCCTCCCAAAAGCCCGCCGGCGTCACCTGTTTGGCACCTTATCGCGGGCAACGCGCCCAACTCCGCCATAGGCGAAATGTTCCTGTAAAGGTCGGACTTTGCAGGGGTTGCTCCCGGATCAATGGCTTTTTGGGCAGCGTAACGTCGGAGTTGGCATCGACTATTTGTGACCAAGCCTCGAGTCCAGACATTGAGGTGACACATTATGAGCCGGATAGGCTACGCCCGCGTCAGCACGGTCGACCAAGAACTCGAAACGCAAGTCGGCAAGCTAAGGGCCGGAGGGAAACGAGCGGGCCGTGATAACCCAGGACAGCAAGGATGGCTGGAGGGGCTTCACGCCGGAAAGGAAAATTCCTGTCGACTTGTGAGACGAGTGGGCCATCCGAGAGAAGTTGGTATTCTGGTCGATCCATCCGGCCTTGCGATTTCTCGCTTTTGCTGCGTCTATCTATGAACCGGTCTGGCCTCTTCGTCGGATCAAACACGCTGGGAAGTCACAAGGAGTATATGCACATGGCAACTGGAACCGTGAAGTGGTTCAACAGCACTAAAGGGTTTGGGTTTATCCAACCCGACGATGGCGGTCAGGACGTTTTTGTTCACATCTCCGCCGTCGAGCGCGCTGGTTTGTCGAACCTCGTTGAGGGCCAAAAGATCAACTACGACATCGAGCAGGACCGACGTACCGGCAAGTCTTCTGCTGGCAATCTCCGCAAAGCGGGTTGATTTCTCTGGCGCGCCGTGGCGAAAGCCGCAGGAGCGCGGCAAGTCGCGAATGTACTGACCGCCGTGTAAAAAAAGCGCGCGAAGCTTGGTGTGATGGAGAGACCTGGGCAGCAGATTGCTGCGACGCTTCAGAAACGATCGTGTGAACCAGGTTGTCAGGTAACGGAAGGCGGGAAGTCCCCCGCGTTTTTCGCGTTTGCGTCCTCCAGCGTAGGATGGTTGGCGACGTGGTGTTGCCCCGTGGAGCACTTTGGCTTGTTGTATCCTACAGCAATGTCATTGAAGATAGCCTGAGTTTGGCCCCACATGGACATCGCGTCGGATTTTTCCTCCCCCTTTGTAGGTTTAAGCTGCCTTCATACTTGGCCAGGCTCAACAGTCCGGCCTTTTTCTTTTTGTGTGGGCTGCGGTACATTGGTTATGATGCGCATTCGCTATGAGGCGCTCGACAAGCATTATGACCAGTCAGGATCATCCAAATGGCAAATCCTCCACGCCGACCCACAAATCCGATGTCAGCCGCTGAAGCCGCCTTCAAGCCGATCAAAAAGCCGGCGGCGCCGGTTCGCGAACCGTCGGCTGCTCCAAATATCAGAGAGCTTGTTTCGATCAGGATCGATAGGGCGGTGCTGGACCACTTCCAGGAAGATGGACCAGGCTGGCAGGATCGGATCAACGACACCTTGCGGCGCGCTATCTCCAAAGAACCGACCAATGCCGATGACAAATGATCAGACGACTACTGATCGGCACGGCGCTGATAGCGGCGACGCAGATGGAGTTGAACGGAAGTATAAGCGTAAGCGATTGCGCACCATTTGGACAACCGACAACGCGCATCCTGGAATTTTTTCATCGAGCCGCGGCCGAACCCCTCTATGCTCCGGGCGGAGACCCGAATGGCATTTCGATTCGTACACACGGCCGACATTCACCTCGACTCGCCGCTACGTTCGCTGGTGCTGCGAAACCCTGATCTTGCCGAACTCGTGGGGGACGCCAGTCGCCAGGCATTTGTCTCGATAATAGACCTCTGCCTTGCGGAACGTGTCGATGCGCTCGTCATTGCCTTATCGCGCATATCGAAACAGCTCGTTTTTCCTGACACGGTCACGATCTTCGGCGGCCGCCCCCAGTCGGTGCTGCAAACGGCCGGCGGGCTTGACGTCGCATTCCATGGATTGAGCTTCGCGAACCCAAAGGCGCCGGAAAGCCTGCTGCCCAAGTATCCGGCGGCCCGGGAAGGGGCGGTCAATGTGGGCATCATGCACACCAGCCTCGCTGGATCGCCCGGTCACGATGTCTATGCCCCTTGCAGCATCGCTGACCTGCACGGCCATGGTTTTGACTATTGGG
The DNA here is from genome assembly GCF_040318135.1 of Mesorhizobium sp. M1295. NCBI lineage: Bacteria > Pseudomonadati > Pseudomonadota > Alphaproteobacteria > Hyphomicrobiales > Phyllobacteriaceae > Mesorhizobium > Mesorhizobium sp. M1295. The sequence continues at coordinate 87,044 of NZ_JAMYLU010000020.1, read as the reverse complement.
CGCTTGGGCACATCCACGTGCGCCAAGTCCATCCTGGAGCAAGCACCGTTGTGATGACGGGAATGCCGCAGGGCAGGGACATCAACGAGGCCGGAGAGAAATCCGCCACTCTGGTCACGATACGAGAAGACCGGTCCGTCGAGATCGAGGAAAAACTGACCAGTATCGCGCAGTTCGAGCGGGCGAGCGTCGATCTGACCGGGACGGTCGAATGGTCTGAGGTCGTCGGCCGTGTCCGTTCCGCGCTCGAAGGTATCCGGGGTTCCGTCAGATCCCGCCACGTTGTGGTCCGTCTCGGACTGGCCGGGGCGTCGCCGTTGTCATGCGCGCTGATCCGCGACAGGGACCTGCTGCTGGCCGAAGCCGAGCAGGCGGCGGAGCAGACGGGCGACACATGGGTCGAAAAACTTGAGCTTGATCTCGCTCCACAGAGCGCGGAAACAGCCGATGACGTCGCCGATCCGATTTTCGAACTCGCGCAATCCATGCATGCCAATGTCAAGTCTGAGGCCTTCCGCGCCGAGGCGAGGGCGCTTGTCCAAAAGATGATTGCCGATCTGCCGCCGGACGGGCGCGACTTCGCCGGACGGGACGAAGCTGGGCTGGAACTGTTCATCGACAAGGTGCTTGCCAGCGGTGCCGACCTGGTCACGGCCCGCCTCAAAGCAGGTGGAGCGCAATGAGGCTCCGGCGCCTTGATCTTATTCGTTATGGAAAGTTCACCGACGGGACGATCGAATTCGGCCCAAGGCCGGAGTCCGGTCCCGACTTCCACATTGTGTTCGGGCTGAACGAGGCCGGCAAGTCGACCGCACTTTCCGGTTATCTGGACCTGCTGTTCGGTATCGAGGAACGCAGCCGCTACAATTTCCTGCACGAGTACAGCGCGATGCGTATAGGCGGGGTGCTCGAACTCGCCGGCACTGAGCACACATTCACGCGCACGAAGCAGCGCACCAACTCGCTGCTGAACGCAATGGAGCAACCGGTGAGCGAGGTGGCGATAGCAGCCCATCTCGCAGGTCTGTCGCGGGACGCATACGAGACCATGTTCTCGCTGGACGACGAGACGCTGGAAGCAGGCGGAAAATCAATCCTGGAGTCGCGTGGCGACCTGGGCAAGCTCCTGTTCACGGCCAGCGCCGGTCTTGGGCATGCGAGCGACATGTTGAGCGCGCTAGAGACCGAAGCGGACGGGCTCTATCGCAAGCAGGCTCACGGAACCGAACTTGCGCTGCTCAAGAAGCGCCTTGCGGAACTCAAGTCGCGCAGGGACGCGATCGACACCTTGGCCTCGACTTTTGAGAGCCTTGAGGCCGAACGTCTTGACGCGGCGGAAAAATACGACCGCAGTATTGCTGAACGATCATTGCTGTCGGCTCGGCTTGACACCATTGCCAGGTACCTTCGCGCTATGCCGATCCTCGCCGACATTCGACGCAAGGCGGCCCAGCTTGCCGAGCTGCCTGACATCGCTTCACCATTGCGGACCTGGACAGGCACCGTCACCGGATTGATCGATGACGACGCCAGCCTGAGAACGCGGCTGTCAGGGAACATCGACGACGCCGAGCGAGTGACGACGAAAATCGTGTCGGTCGATGTGGACGAGGCGATCCTGGCAATGTCCGAGCGGGTTCGGGCGCTCGCGGATCGCAAAGTGCGCCATGTCTCCGCAGGCCTTGACCTGCCAAGCCGCAGGACCGAGCTGCAGATACTCGACAGCGCCGTGGCGAATTGCCTTGCCGCCCTTGGAAGATCGTCCGAGGCAGATCCGGCTGCGCTGCTTTTGCCTGCTGCCACAGTCGGCGCTGTTCGCGCCATGCTCGAAGAGCGATCGGGAATCACCACCGGCGTACGCGTTGCCCGCAACGAATGCGCGGCGGCGCTCGATGCACTTCAGGCGGCACGCGAGCGGGTTGGGCAAGAGAGGGGGGTGCCCGAACCTGCCAGGGCAAGGCTGGCCTCGGCCTTGTCGAAAGCGCGAGCCAGCGGGCACCTAAAAGACCTCAGGATGGCCCGCGAGGCGGAGGACGCGAGCACGGTTCGATGGGAGGCGGCAATCGCTCGACTGCATCCCTGGTCCGGAGACGCCGGGGCACTGGCCAGGGTGCCCGTCCCGAGTGTCACGCAAGTTGGTGCATGGAAGGTGCGGGCAGCTGGGTTGGGAAAGGGCAGGGCTGTCCTTTGCGAACGTCTCGCCGAATACCAGGAGAGTCACGACCTGCTCTCGGCTCGCCTGGATGCGCTTCGTGCCTCGATCGATGTGCCCGACGATGAAGCCGCCGCCGCCATCCGCCGCGCCCGAGACAAGGCGTGGGCCAGGCATCGGGGCGAACTTACTGGCCAAACTGCTGACGATTTCGAGGCGCTATTGGCGCGTGACGACAGTGTTGCAGCGGTTCGGCTGGCCAACGCGCGAGAGCTCGCGGAGATCCGGACAACGCTCCGCAGCCTCACCGAAACAACAGCCGCCATCACACGTATCCGCGACCAGCTTGCACAGATCGACCTGGACGATCAGGCTGTACTCTCCGAACTTCGCGAGGTGGCCAGCGAGCTACTGGCAGAGTGCCTGGAATTCTCGCCCGAGCGTCTGATCGAAACGATCGAGGATCATACCTCTGCCCGCATTGATGCGCTCGCGGCCTGGGAGGAGGTCGAGCTGGCACGCAAGAAGGCCCGCCGCGCGCTCGACGAGGGAGAGCAGATCCAGCAGGAGTTGATCGGCGGTGCTACTTCCGGCAAAGGCAGCATGCCCCCTTAGAGATCACAACCAGACCCGAGGACCTCCCGGCGGCTTCCGGCGGGATTCGGCGGCCTGATCAGCAGCTCTGCTTTGCGCTCTATTCGGCAAGCGGGCTGATGACCCGGCTTTACCGGCCGCTGCTCGATCCGCTGGGGCTGACCTACCCGCAATATCTGGCGATGCTCGCGCTATGGGAGCGAGCGCCAAGCACGGTGGGCGAGCTTGGCGAAGTGCTTGGGCTTGATTCGGCGACGCTGACGCCGTTGCTCAAGCGGCTGGAAGCATGCGGCCTGGTCACACGCCGTTGTCATCCCGTCGCACCACGTCGCGTGTCGCTGCACGTGCGGGGTATGAAGAACTTAAGCCGCTCATTGAGCTGGGAGAAAAAACCGAAACGTTCGAGCAACGATTGAGCGCGGCCCGCAATGCGGCGGCCCTACAAGCATGATTAAATTGATCTGGATGGTTAGCCGTTGGATCGCGCCGGGGCAAAGCCGCGACTTCTGAGGCATAGAGAAGATTGCTATAGCTCACAATTGTTGCTATCGTGAGTTATAGCAAGGTGCCCTATCACTCATGGTATGGAATTGGGAGCAAGCGGACTGGCCGCATTTTACCTACGATAAGAAGGCGTTGGAACCGCTGGAAAGCGAGTTCCTGTTGCGATCGGGCGAGTTCCTAGGCGTCTTTCGTCATGTCGGTTCCGACGATCGCGACCAGATCCGCATCGATCTTATCAGCGAAGAGGCCTTGAAGACATCCGCGATTGAGGGGGAGTACCTCGACCGCGAGAGCCTGCAATCATCCCTGCGCCAGCAACTTGGTCTGGGCGGCGAGACCAGGCGCATTCCGCCTGCCGAGCGGGGCATCGCTGAAATGATGGCCGATGTCTACTTGCATTTTGCCGATACGCTGACGCATCGCACTCTTTACGCTTGGCATACGATGGTGATGTCGGGTGAGCGTCGTATCGAGACCATCGGCAACTACCGCCAGCATGCCGATGCCATGCAGATCGTTTCCAATCGGCTGGATAAGCCCAAAGTTCATTTCGAAACGCCGCCCTCCGCGCGGGTGAAACCCGAAATGGATGCCTTCACTACTTGGTTCAACGATACCTCACCCAAAGGCAAGACACCGCTCCCAGCGTTGACGCGTGCCGCTATCGCGCACCTTTATTTCGAGAGCATTCACCCGTTCGAGGATGGCAACGGTCGCATAGGCCGTGCCCTCTGCGAAAAGGCGCTGGCGCAAAATCTGGGTGAGCCCAGCCTCATCGCGTTGGCCTATACGATAGAGCGCCGCCGCAAGGCCTACTACGACCATCTGGAGGCCAGCAACACGAGCAACGCGGTAACAGATTGGCTGCTCTACTTCGCCAACACGATCCTCGAAGCGCAGCGCGTAACGCTCGCTCGTGTCGAATTCTCCGTCGTCAAGGCCAAGTTTCACGAACGCTACCGGGATCACTTCAACGAGCGCCAGGAAAAGGTCATCGCCCGGATGTTCCGCGCGGGCATCGACGGGTTCAAAGGGGGGCTCAGCGCCGAGAATTATATCGCCATCACGCAGGCATCGCGCGCGACGGCAACAAGAGATTTGCAGGACCTCGTTGCCAACGGTGCACTGATAAGAACCGGCGAACGGCGACACACACGTTACGCGTTGAACATTCTTGATGGCCCCACGTAAACCAGAAGAGGCAGGCTGTCAAAGAGCCTGCCTGCCTGAGCATCGAGGGGTGGCGGGCTGCAACCCGGCAGGAGGTTCGTCGATTGGGTTACACGAGACCGGAAACGCAAAAAGTCGCGCGGTGCGATGCTGATTGTCCGGTCCCGGTTGAAGCCGGTGGTATAATGTTACCTCAACGCGCGTTGGGGGAAAGAAGCGCGCGGAAGGGGCGCGCTGGCCTTCGAGTGGTAGCGAGAAACCTGAACAAAACTCTTGGCAGACATCAAGGCCGGGCACATCAGCTCGGCTGCTGTATTGCGGCAAGCTTCCAGTCACCGCCGTTCTGCCGCGTAAAGGTCCACAGTTCGGTTGTCTCTGTCGGCTGATCGGCCTGGCCCTCGACAATCTTGTCACTGATGCGATCGCGGGTCACGTCGCGAGACTCGTAGCGCAAAGCAGCGGTCGCGTAGTCGCGGTCATTCTCCCGCCAGCTTTCCGCAATATCGGCCTCCAACAGGCTGACGTCCGACACGTCATTCCGGACGCCCTTTTTGGCATTATCGGCAAGTTCCTCGGACAGATAGGAAACCATCTCGGGCGTCACCAACCGGCGCAAGGCAGCATGGTCCTCGCGCCCGAATGCTTCTTGAACTTCCGTCAGCCGTTGCTGGAACGTGTCGAGGTCGGTTTTAGTGAGCGCGATCTCATCGGAAGGGCTGGCCTGGCTCGTTCCGCCAAATCCCGACCCGATGCCTGGAATGGGGAATGCTTGGACGTTGCTCGGCTCGGGCCGGGCTGCTGCGCTTCGCCCAAAGCTCCCAGCACCTCGCGAGGCACCGGCCATAGCGGGCTCTGGGTTTTGCGCCGATTGCGAGCGGAAAAAGCGAATGGCCAGCATGACCACGCCGCCGATCAGCAGCACTTGAAGGAGAAGGCCGAACATGCCGGCCAAGCCGCCGAACCCATGGCCCAAAAGAACGCCGATCAAGCCGCCGAGCAGCAGCCCCCGCATCATCGATCCACCGAGGCCGTTGAAGAAGCCTGGACGCTGGAATGCCTGCGGCTGGCGGGCCGCATTGTTCGTTGCCGCATTGGGCGTCATCGAGCGCTCGACCGGTGCGGAAGGCTGTGGCGCCGTCCTGGTCGGCGGGACCGGCTGGAAAGTGCGCATGCCGCGACTGCCGAAGCTGCCGCCACGGCGCGCATCGGCGTGATCCACAGCGACCATGGAAAATGCCAGGAACAATCCCGCAAACAAAATTGCAAACCGTCCTGAACGCGAAATCAGCATAGGCAAGTCCTCAAGTGACACTCTTTCCGCTCATATGGGGTGCGTCGATCGAAATATCAGTGAATCATCCGCCAAGAAAATTCGAACGACATGGTCGGCGGCACGCCGCTGTTCACGACGAGAATGTCGAGCGCACCAAGCAGACAATCGCCTGCTCGACCGCGCGGGCTCCTGCACCCGGCCGACCCGGCGACGGTCGCGTCAAGAGCATCGTTCGTGCAAGCCTCTTGCCATCGGTCTCTTGGCGACGACGCCGGCCCGCCTGATCTTGACATACATCTTTCTCGCATACTATCAACACCTCAGGCAAACCTGCCATACAGGTTGGCCCCCTGAACTGGAGATCGCGTGAGCACGGCGGTATCCGCAAAACATTCCGACGCAGCGAGCCTGGTCAGCAATACGATCGGCGAGATCACGCGCCATATTCGCGCGCATGAACTCGGGCCCGGCGACCGGCTGCCCAGCGAGGCCGCGCTTTCGAGACAATTGAGCGTCTCGCGCACCGTGGTTCGCGAGGCCTTCAGCTCGCTCGCCGCCATGCGGCTTATCGACCTGAGGGCAGGCAGACGGGCTACCGTCGCCGAGCTGGATTATGGCGCCATGTCGCTGGTGATCGAGCATGGCGTCCACACCGAGCAGATCACGGTGCAGCAAATCTACGACGTGCGCCGCACGATTGAGACCCGCACCGCCATGCTGGCGGCCTTGCGCAGAACAGCCGACGAAGTGGAAAGGATCAGGACGCATGCGCTCGCCATGCGCGAGAATTTCCAGCGGCCGGAACAGGTCATGGAGCACGATCTCGCCTTTCACCTCGAAATCGCCAAGGCTGCAAAGAATCCGGTTTTCAGCCTCATCGTCGGCGCGTTCGAGCGCGTATCGCGCCAGACCTGGCCGATCGGCTGGCGGAGCCGCCCTTCGGATGCCGAGCAGTTGGAGATGATCCAAATCCATATCGATCTCGCCGAAGCAATCGAGACCGGTGATCCTCAGTCCGCTCGCGACCTGATGGCGAGGCATTTTGACGAGAGCGTCAAGGCCCTGCTGGCGGCTGGCATCGCCTGAGGAGCGGGGTGCGCGATGAAGATCACGAAACTGGAAACGCTGCGGCTCAAGGAGCGGCCGAACCTTCTCTGGGTCCTGGTTCACACGGACGAAGGCCTCGTTGGGCTGGGCGAGACCTTCTTCATGGCCGAAACCGTCGAGACCTATCTGCACGAATATGTCGCGCCGTGCGTGATCGGGCGCAACCCCTTGCAGATCGACCTGCTTGCCGCCGATCTCGTCGGCTATCTCGGTTTCCGATCGACGGGCGCGGAAGTCAGGGGCAACTCCGCTTTCGATATCGCACTGTGGGATCTGTTCGGAAAGGCGACGGGTCAGCCGATCGCACAACTCCTCGGCGGTTTCACCCGGCACGAGATCAGGACCTACAACACCTGTGCCGGTACCGAATACATCAAGAAGACCACCGGCCAGACGACGGCCAATTACGGGCTCGATAAGCCCGGCGACGCCTATGATGATCTGAACGGCTTCCTTCACCGCGCCGACGAACTGGCGCATTCGTTGTTGGAGGAAGGCATCACGGCCATGAAGATCTGGCCCTTCGACATGGCCGCCGAGAAAACGCGCGGCTTGTATATTTCGCAGCCTGATTTGAATTCCGCGCTGGCGCCATTCGAGAAAATCCGCAATGCGGTCGGCGACAAGATGGACATCATGGTTGAATTCCATTCAATGTGGCAGCTGCTGCCGGCCATGCAGATCGCCCGCGAGCTTGCCCCCTACAAGACCTTCTGGCACGAAGATCCGATCAGGATGGACAGCCTGTCCAGCCTGAAACGCTATGCCGAGGCTTCGCTGGCGCCGATATCGGCTTCGGAGACGCTCGGTTCCCGGTGGGCCTTCCGTGACCTTCTCGAGACCGGGGCGGCCGGCGTCATTATGCTCGATATCAGCTGGTGCGGCGGGCTCTCGGAGGCGCGCAAGATCGCTGCCATGGCTGAAGCATGGCACCTGCCGGTCGCGCCACACGACTGCACCGGTCCAGTTGTGCTCGGCGCATCGACCCACCTGGCGCTCAATGCGCCGAACGCGCTCGTCCAGGAGAGTGTCAGGGCCTTCTACAAGACCTGGTACCGCGACCTTGTGACCGCTTTGCCGCAGGTGAAGAACGGCATGATCACCGTGCCTTCCGGACCGGGCCTCGGCATGGAACTGAACCCGGAGATCGATCGCGCCTTCACGGCGCTTCGACGGGTGACCGACGCATCGACTCTCTGAAAATGAACCTGAAGCAGCTTTCTACGGAGGAGGAGAACCATGAAGAAGCTACTTATCTCGGCAGCCTTGGGAGCAGTACTGGCTGGAGGCTCGGCAATCGGCTCACGCGCGCAGGAGCCGATGAAAATCGTTTTCACACATCATTCGTCGGCGTCAAACCCGTTCTGGCAAGCTGTGAAGAAGGGGTTTGACGACGCCTGCGCCAAGATCCAGGCCAATTGCCAGATGGTCTTCACGCAGACCGAAGGCTCGATCGAGCAACAATCGGCCAACATGCAGGCGGCGCTCGCGGCAAACCCGGACGCGCTGATCACCTCGATCGTCGACAACAATGCCTTCGACCAGATCATCGCCGACGCCCGCGCTGCCGGCGTCACGGTCATCGCATCCAATGTCGACGACACCGAGGGAGCAGCCGGCAATGCCCGCCAGGCTTTCATCGGCCAGGGCTTCATTCCCGCCGGCTACGAACTCGGCAAGAAGATGTCCGAGTTCTTCCCCAAGGAAGGCAAGATCAGGGCCCTCGTCGGCGTCTCCGCGCCCGGTCAGAACTGGTCGGAACAGCGCGCTGCCGGCGTCATGAAGTTCCTTGAGGAATACAAGGCCGCGAATGGCGGACGCGAAGTGGTCATTGAACGGCTCGACACCGGCACAGATGGCGCCGTCGTCGCCGATCGTGTTGGCGCCTATCTGTCTGCCCACCCGGACACCACGGTGTATTTCGACACCGGCCTTTGGCATGCCTACGTCGCCCAGGTACTGATCGATCGCGGCATCGAGCCGGGCAAGGTGCTGATGGGCGGCTTTGATATCGTCTCGGAAGTCCTGCAACAGATGGAAGCGGGTTATATCCAGGTCCAGGTCGACCAGCAGCCCTACATGCAGGGCTTCATGCCGGTGATGGAAGCCTATCTCGCCAAGAACGTCGGTCTGCTGCCGGCAGACATCGACACCGGCAAGGGCATCATCGTCAAGGAAGACGTGCCAAAGCTCAAGGGACTGGCCGCAAAGGGCGTGCGGTAGGCACGAAGCCGGCGTCCTCTCCTCGTTCTTACGGGGAGAGGTCGGCTGGACAAGGGGGAGGGCCAGGCAACACGGTCTTAGGCGTTGGCTCCGTCCCCATCCTCCAGCGGCATCTTCCCCGTCAAGGGCGGTAGAAGACAGACTGCCGCCATCCCCTTTGCCGATGCGATAACCAGCGGAAACGATCCCGAGCCGGAGCGAATGATGAAGCGTTTGATGAAGATTTATCTGGAGAAGCCGGAGCTTGCGGCGGTCGTGTTCCTGCTCCTGCTCCTCATCGTCTTTCAGATTCGCTCGAACGGCGTATTTTTGAACACACAGAACCTTCGCGGAATGCTTGGGCTGCTGCCCGAAATGGGGCTGGTCGCGATCGGCGTGACCCTGCTGATGATATGCGGTGAGTTTGATCTTTCGGTGGGCTCGGTCTTTGCGCTGACCCCGATGACCATGGCGGTGATGCTCGCGGCAGGCGTTCCGTTCGCGCCGGCCTTTGCCGCCGGCCTCGCGATCGCTGCCCTCATCGGCTTCTTCAACGGGTTCATAACGATTCGTTTCGCGATACCAAGCTTCATCACCACGCTTGGTATGCTGTTCATCGCGCGTTCGCTGACGGTGGTAATCTCCGGCGGCTTCCCTCCTGTCATACCAGCTAACGCTCTGCCCAAATGGCTGTTTACGGTCTATGTGGGACCGGGCGACCTCTTTCGCATGTCGTTCTTCTGGTTTCTCGCCATGGCAATCCTGGTGACCGTGCTCCTGTCGCACACGAATTTCGGCAACTGGGTGCGCGCCACCGGCGGCTTTCTGCCCGCCGCGCAATCGATGGGCATCCCGACGGCCCGGGTGAAGGTCGCCTGCTTCATGATCTGTTCGGTGCTCGCCGGCTTTGCCGGTACCATTCAGGTGATGCGGCTCGGCGCCCCGCTGCCGTCGATCGGCGAGGGGCTGGAGCTGCAGGCCGTGTCGGCTGCCGTCATCGGTGGCGCCTCGTTGGCTGGTGGCATCGGCACCATCTTCGGCGGCATCATCGGGGCTGCCCTTATCCGCGTCATCGACAACGGACTGGTGCTGAGCCAGGTTGACGCCAACTGGTTCAAGATGGCGATCGGCTTTCTGACTATCTTCGCGGTCGTCATGAACGCATGGCTTCGAAAGCGGGGCAGGGCAATGAAGGTGGAGACCTGATCATGGCGGCCCCCATCATCGCGATCAAGGGACTCCAGAAATGGTATTCCGGCGTCCACGCCTTGAAAAACGTTACGCTGGATATCTATCCCGACGAGGCACTGGGCCTCGTCGGCGACAATGGCGCCGGCAAATCGACGCTGATCAACATCCTCTCAGGCACCCAAAAGCCCGATGGCGGCGAGATCAGGATCGAAGGTGAACCGGTCCGCTTCTCTAACCCGCGCGACGCCATGGAACGCGGCATCGAGACGATCTACCAGTACAATTCCATGGTCCCGACCATGACCATCGCCCGCAACGTTTTCATCGGACGCGAGCCGGTGAAGGGTTCGGTTTTCGGTATCGGCATCCTGGACCAGAAGCGCATGCGTGACGAAAGCGTCAAGGCGATCGCCGACGTCGACCTGCATCTGCGGTCGCCCGACGCGCTGGTCGGCGAACTGTCGGGCGGCCAGCGCCAAGGCGTGGCGATCGCCCGGGCCATGCACTTCAAGTCGAAAGTCATGATTCTCGACGAGCCAACCAACCATCTCTCGGTGAAGGAAACGCGAAAGGTGATCGGCTTCGTTCGTGGCCTCAAGGCCCAGAACATCACTAGCGTCTTCATCAGCCACAACATGCATCATGTTTTCGAATGCTGTGACCGGGTCGTGGCGATGGCGCGCGGAGAGATCGTTCTGGACAAGCCGATCGGCGAGACTTCGATCGAGGAAATCCACGAGGTGCTGTGACGTGAAGAAGCAATCACTCGCGAGCCACTCTGCTGGTGGAGATCAGTCTGCGCTACGGCTTTTCCGTAAGGATCGCCTCAGCGGTTTTCTCGTCGGTGATCAGCACATCGACGACACCCAAGCGCAACACGGCGCGCAGCACCGGAACCTTGTCGAGGCCGCCGGAGGGCAGGATCACAGTGTCGACGTCGCGCAGATGTTCGGGGGCGAGGCCGATGACGCGACTGTTTAGCGGGTGATCGACCAGTTGTCCGTCGGCGCCGATCCAGTGGCCGCAAATATCGCCGACAGCTCCGGCTTGGCGGAGCGATCTGAGATCATCGTCCCCTACCAGTCCGATCCGAAAGATGGTGGCGTCCTTGTGCACCGCGCCCACCGAAACGAAAGCGGCGTCAACGTCGCGGGCATGGGTGAAAGCATCTTCCAGAATTGACTGGCGCATAAGCAGATCGCGTGTGGCCTCGGTATCCGTGAACACCGGTGCTGCGATGTAGAAGCATTCCGCGTCGAAGAGCGCCGCGAGCCGGGAAGCGATCTCGTAGATGTTGATCGCCGATCCACGTGTGAGCCCGCCAAGCAGGGAAACGATCGACATTCCTTTGACCGGGCGCACGGTCACCGACCGCAGACTGAGCTGGAGCGTCCGCCCCCATCCCACGCCCACCGATATCCCGTCACGGATTCTAAGCGACAGGGCTTCGCCGGCGGCGGCTGCGATGACCTGTGGCACCAGAGCAGGATCCGGCGGTGTCGGGACCACGATTGGATCCGAGACACCATAGGCGTCCCGCAGCCGATTCTCCAACTCGATGCAGTTCGCCACCTTGGAATTGATGCGAATCTGAACGATCCCCCGCTGGCGCGCATGCGCCAGCATCCGGTTGACGCGAAGGCGGGTCAGGCCAAGAGACTTGGCGATTTGCGCCTGGGTGAGGTCACCGACATAAGCAAGCCAGGCGGCGCGCACGAGCAGCCCTTCCTCGCGATCGGCCGTGACGGAACTCGTTACGGCTTGGCGGCCGTCGCGTTTCTTTCGTGCTGGTTTCTCCATCAGATCATCCTGTCCACTCCGCGGCAGCGGGTTCAGAGCGGGCTCGGCCGAGCCATGTGCTCATCGATATGAGGCATCAATCGAGTTTCCCCGGCTCCGCTAGCCTCGATGATAGCGGTCGAAGGACAAAACCAGCGGAGCATCATGGCAAATCGCGTCGATGATGGCAGTCGTCAGCGGCAGGCGATCATGGGGAAGTACACCCCGGCCCATCATATTCTTCAAAGCCTGACCAAGGTCCAGCGCCAGTTGCGCCCCCTCAACCGTGTCCGAACTCATATGTTCGCGCTTCGCCACGGAATAGGGCAGGCCGCGGCCGAGCAGGCGTCCCATGCGACCGTTACGGCCCGCCTGGCAGGTCACATAAAGATCGCCGGAGCCGGCCAGCCCCAGCACTGTTTCGATTTTTCCACCCAGAGCTTCGACCAGAATCGCCATCTCGGCGAGGGACTGCGAGAAAAGCGACGAGGCAAGGTTGTGCATGAGCGCACCGTCGGGCGCCTTGCCGTCTCGCTCAAGCAGCCCGACGGGAGCCCCAACGGCGAGTGTATAGAAGTTCTTGAAAGCGGCGCAGATCTCGACGCCAATGAGATCGGATGATGGTCGCGCATGATAGAAAGGCGCGCGCAGGATGCGTGACGCCGCGGCCAGCTGGTCGGGATCGTGCCCAGCCACGATCACGGAGGTATCGCGCTGTGCGGCCAGTTCGCCGGCAATGCAAGGTCCGCCGACGGCCATCACCGAGATCGACAAGCCAGTACGTTGCTCAATCTCGCGGGCAAGCAGATGCGGCAGGATTTCGATGCCTTCCTCGCTCGCGGCGAGTCCTTTCGTAATCATAAGTATCGGCATGGGCGACTTGATGCTTTCAGCAATGCGGTCGATCGCCCAAGGAACGCCGGCCGACGAGACGCCGAGTACAAGCAGGTCGGCTCCATCGTTCATCGCCGTCCCGAATTCGGTCCAGGAACAGGCGGCTACCGCGTCAGGCAGAGTGATGTTGAGGCGAGGGTGATGACCTGTGTCGGCCACAGAGCTGACGATCTCCTCGTCGAGATGGGTGCCGACAAGAGTGATGCGGTTACCCGCGTGAGCGGCCGGAAGCGTCATCGCAGAGCCCATGACGCCAGCGCCGAGGATAATGATCTTCGCCATTCAGCTTCTTTCCTTGTCCAGCCGCTCGCCGCTGCCTTGGTCGAACAGGTGGATTCGCTCAGGCGCTGGCTCCAGGTGGATCACAGCTCCAGGAGAGAGCTCCATGCGGTCATGCAGCACCGAGCAGATCGCAATGTTGCCCATGGCGGCAAAGATATGGATTTCGGGGCCAGTCGGCTCGACAACCGTAATTCTCGCCGGGATGCCGCGCCCGTCTGCCACAGGTCGAAGATGTTCGGGCCGAATGCCATAGATCACCTTTTGGCCGGGCCGGACCGCAGCCTCTGGCGGAAGCGGGAGGGATAGCTCGTCGGTCCGCACCACCCAGGCGTCGCGCTCGGAAGCCACCTCGCCATGGAACATGTTCATTGCGGGCGAGCCGATGAAGGAGGCGACGAAGAGGTTTGCCGGGCGATCGTAGACATCAAGCGGGCGCCCGATCTGCTCGATCTGGCCGTCGCGCATGATGACGATGACATCGGCCATGGTCATGGCCTCGATTTGGTCATGCGTGACATACACGGTGGTGGTCTTCAGCCGCTGGTGGAGCTCCTTGATTTCCGTGCGCATTTGCACGCGCAGCTTGGCGTCGAGGTTGGACAGCGGCTCGTCGAACAGGAAGACAGTTGGGTCTCGCACGATAGCGCGACCCATGGCGACGCGTTGCCGCTGGCCGCCCGAAAGCTGGCGGGGATACCGTTCCAGATAAGGGGTCAGATTGAGGATCGATGCCGCCCATCCGACCTTCTGTTTGATTTCTTCGTTGGGGCGTTTCTTCAACTGCATGGAAAACGCCATGTTGTCGAAGACGGTCATATGCGCGTAAAGCGCGTAATTCTGGAAGACCATCGCGATATTGCGGTCTTTGGGATGAAGTGTGTTGACGACCCTGTCTCCTATCGTGATCTCACCGGACGTGATGGGCTCGAGCCCGGCTATCATGCGCAACAGTGTGGACTTGCCGCACCCGGACGGCCCCAACAGAACGACGAACTGGCCATCCTCGATCGAGAGATCGAGTCCATCGATAATCGAGAGGGCGCCATAGTCTTTCTTTATGTTGCTGATGGTGACAGACGCCATAAATTGTTATCCTTCGATTGCCCTTGCCGGTTGGGTTCAACTTTCGCCATGCGAGTCATTGGCGACGGTCGGATGCGGTCTCACCATTCGCTCTCCAGAAACTCCTCCAGCAGCCCTGCATCGGCGGCCAGATTGACAAAGGACCATCGGCCACGGATTTCCCGCGAATAGCGAATGGCGTCGTGCCAAAGCGCGCGCGGCAGGCCTAGTTCCGTGCCGGTGACCGGCCCCCCGGCAGCCTTGAGTGCTGCCTCCATGCGGGCAACCGGCATCGCCATCGGCCGAACCTCCTGGCGCAGTGCCGGCCAGATTTCCGCAAGCCTGCGGTTGAAGATTTCCGTCTGGCGGACGTCGAGAGCCGTCTTCCTCATCTCGGCAATGCAAAGTGGTCCGAGCTGCGCGCCATAGCGGGCCAGCATCGCCGCCTCGTCGATGGCGGTCGGCTTCACCTGCGGCGGTTCGTCCATGTCGAGCAGCCGCGCTTGCAGACGCGCCATGACCATCGACGCAACCCCCACCTGCTGACCGTGCGTGGTGCCGGGATGATGGTCTTGCGCGAACATGTCGACCCAATGGGAAATCTGGTGCTCTCCCATGGATCCAGGATGGGAAACGCCGGCGAAGCACACACCCATCGAGCACAGCGTTAGGACGCGCTGGAGATGCCCGACGGCGGTGATGTCGTGCCTGGCAAGGCCAGGCGCATTGGCCAGCATCGGCTCCTCATCGCCCGCCTGCAGCAGGTAGGGCACGGCAGAATAGTAGGTGTCGAACAGCCGATGCGAAGCCCACCAATCGATCTGGGCGGTGGGACGACAGAGGCTGTCGCCAAGCCCGGCGGCGCTGAGCCAGGCGGGTGCTGCAGCCGACACGCCAAGGTCCAGGAAGATGCCCCGCGGCGCGTGCGAGGGCAGCGAGATCTTGAGCCCGGAGGCCAAGGTCACCGATGCTGTCGAGGCGCCGTAGCCATTCATCGAGGCGGCCGTGCCGAAGACGGCATAGGGCCGCTCGTCGAGGAAGGTTGCATGCTTGCAGCTGTCGTTGAGGACGCCGGACCCGACGGCGACGACCCCGTCGGCATGACGCGTCTTCTCTCTGACCATCTGGATCGTTGCCTCATCGCAGTCGAGTCCGTCAGGCAGCACGATTTCGTCGATGTTGGCGATGGCACGCAGCGCCTTCGCGACGCGCCGGCCCATCACATCGACGGTGTTGATATCGGACACAACTGCGATGCGGCTGCCTAGCGCCAGGGGCGCAACGAGATCCGCCTCGCGGCCCTCCGTCGTCTCCAGCAATTCGATCGTCTGGAACGGCAGGATCGTGGCCGCGCCGGTCTTGGGATCTGTCCAGCGTCCCGCGACAACGTCCTCGATCAACGCGTTCCAGTTGGTCGTTTCAGCCATGATCGGCCTCCATGAAGGCCGCGAGGCGCTGGTTCCAGGCTGAAAGCGTTGGCCAAAGATCGGCATGGATCGCAAGAAGTTCGGCGTAGAGCTCGGCCCGTCTCGTGTCCGGTTCGAAGGTTTTGGCCGGCTCGCTGGCCATTGCCAAGGACGCTTCGGCGATGGTGGAAAACCAGCCCACGCCCTTTGCCGCCGCCATCGCCGCGCCAAGCGAGGAGGCTTCCACCGTCGTCGAACGCTTTATGGGACGATCGAGTGCATCCGCCAGAATTTGCATCCACAGGTCGGACTTCGCTCCTCCACCGATGGCTATGAACTGGTCGATGGTCTGGGCGGCAGCCGCAGCGGCCCGCTGACTTGTCGCGGCCTGATGCAGCGCTATGCCTTCCAGCACGGCGCGATAGATGTCGCCGCGGCGGCTGGAGCCGGATAGCCCGGCAATCACACCACGGGCCGCGCTATCCCAGTGCGGGTCCATGACGCCCTGCCAGTAGGGCAGGAGCATTATGCCGCCTGCGCCGATCGGGCTCGCAGCGGCTTCGGCCTCGAGCGCCTCCAGAGCATCGCTTGCGCCATGCAGATCGACGCCAAGCATTTCGCGCGCCATCCAGTCGACGAGAAAAGTGCCGGCGCGAAGGCACGTCTCATAGATATAGCCGTCATCGGCGACCGCCGTCTCGGTGCGGAAGGCCTGGTCGTGGACGTAGTCCGTGCCGAAGCTGCCGGAGACGACCGCCGTGCCGAGGTTGATGTAAGCGCATCGCGGCTGCAACACACCAGCGCCCGTTCCGGCGCATTGACCGTCGCCGCCGCCGGCGACGATCGGCGTGCCCTCGCGCAGGCCGGTCGAAATGGCCGCTTCCGAAGTCAGTTGGCCCAGAACGGTGCCGGGCCTTGCCAGGTCCGGCATCATGCGCCGGGCGATGCCCGCTGCGGCGAGTATTTCGTTCGACCAGTCCATAGCTCGCATATCGAGTATGCCCATCGGGTCGGCGGATGCGGTGGACGTCACCCACCGGCCGCTCAAGCGAAAGACCAGATAACCGTGGACTTCGGCCATTCGCTCCACGCGGGCAAAAATCTCGGGCTCTTCCTCGCGAAACCAGATCATGCGGTAAAGGCAAGGAATGACGTCCAGCGGCTTGCCGGATATTGCGTGGACGCGTGCCGCGCCGAAGCTCTCGCCGAAGCGGCGTGCTTTCCGCCGGGCGCGCTCATCGAGCCAGAGCGTTGCCGGCCCGACGGCCTGGCCCTCCTCGTCGAAAAGGCCGAAGCTCTCGCGTTGGTTGGCAATCGCAAGGGCGGCAATGCGTGCGGGCGAAACTGTTGCCGCGACAGAACGAAGCGCCGTGACCGTCGAGGCCCACCATTCGGCCGGATCCTGCTCGAAATAGCCCGAACGCGGGTTGGACATTGCAAGCGGTGCACGACCTTCAGCCACGGCCAGACCATTGCGGTCCCAGGCGATCGCCTTGGTTGCCGAGGTCGAGGAATCGATGCCGATGACGAGATCCGGAACCATTGCCGCCACATTGCCAAACGGCGAGGGCGGCCGAAGCCGCCTTCGCCCAAATCACCGACTAGCCGCTAAAGACCGGCATCCTTGACTTTGCCGTCGACAATGCCGGCAATGGCATCCAGGCATGCCTTGGCATCGCCGCCATAGTCCTGGCCCGTAAGCAATTTGCCGAGTTCAACCGGGATGTCGTTGTTCGACAGATCCGCCCAGATCGGCATGTCCGGCTCCGATCCCATCTGGTTGTCGATAGTGTATTTGATCGCCTCGAAATGGCGTGTCGTTCCGGGCCCGACAACAGCCTTCGCCTTGACCCGAGGATCTGTAAAAGAGGAATTGCGCATCGGCGAGGCGCCGCCGCCGAGCGTCGATACCCGCGCCATCACATCCTTCGAGCAGACCCACTGCATGAACAGCCATGCTGCTTCCTTGTTCTTGGAATATTGCGACAGCGAGATCGTCGAGCCACCTTGGTGGCCGACGGCCGGGATTTCGTTGAAGCCGCAATCGGCGGCGGCGCGGCGGCCAGGAACCTCCTTGGGCGCGGGCAGGGCCTCGAACAGGCCTTTGACCTTGGAAT
The DNA here is from genome assembly GCF_040318135.1 of Mesorhizobium sp. M1295. Lineage (NCBI taxonomy): Bacteria > Pseudomonadati > Pseudomonadota > Alphaproteobacteria > Hyphomicrobiales > Phyllobacteriaceae > Mesorhizobium > Mesorhizobium sp. M1295. The sequence goes on along the minus strand of NZ_JAMYLU010000020.1, from coordinate 69,311 downwards.
CGTTGGCGTCGAAGCCGGGGAAATCCTCGCCCCAGGTGATTGCCATGGCGGCCTGACCCTGTGTCAACGCCTGTCCCTGACCGTCCCAGGTCCAAGTCGTCGCCGAGGGCGGCGAGTTTTTGACCAGCTCCTGATAGAATTGCAGTCCGGCCACGCCGCGCTCGTCATTGCCGACAAACTTCTTGTCCTTGTTGAAGATCGAACCGCCATGGCCCCACAATGCGAAGGTCCAGTCGCATTCCAGCGAATAGTGGCCGGACTTCGCCTGGCACGCTGTGCCGAAGATGCCGTTGCTTTTTTCTGCCTCTGTGAGCGCCTGCACGGCCTTGAGGTAGGCGTCGAGATCTGTCGGCAGCGCAATATTGTGTTTGTCGAAAAGATCCTTGCGGTACATCAGGATGAAGATCGGAATATCGAATGGAATTCCGCACTGTTTGCCGTTGTACATGGCGATGCCGTCGACCAGCGGCTTGGAGAAATCGTCCCAGTCGAAGTTGGGCATCGCCAGTTCTTTGTTCTGGTCATAATACTCGCGCGGATCGACGACATCTTGTGCAAATGTCGCCATCCAGGACTGGTCGAGATAGTAGACGTCGTAGGTGCCAAGCTGGCCCTGCACGTCTTGCGTGGCCTTGGCGAGAACCTGCTCCAGCGGCACGATCTCGACTTCCACCTCAATGCCGGTTGCCTTGGTGAATTCACCCGCGACAAGCTGGTTGGCCACGATCGTTGGCGGCGTCGCTTCCGAAGTGTAGCGGATTTTGGTGCCGGCGTATGGTTTGCCGACGTCGGCCAGCCACTTCAGCATATCGGCGTCCTGGGCGCGGGCTTCTTCAACCCCGAGGCCCAGCATCCCCCGATTGGTGCGGCCACCACCTAGCATAGCCGATCCGAAGGCAGAAAAGCCGACACCAGCGAGCGCCATCTTCCTCATGAAGTCGCGTTTGGTTATTCGGCGCGCCGTAAAGTCATTGCAGGTATCGGCGACGAATGTCTTCTTGTCGTGTTCTCTGAAGCTCATGATCGTTCCTCCGTTGCGTTTTTGTCGTCGTTCTTCTCGCCTGCGCCTCACTCCTTCAGGGACCCGAGGGTGAGGCCGCGGACCAGATGCCGTTGAACCAGCAGGATAAAGATGAAGCTGGGTATGATCGCAGACGTGCCGAGCGCTGTGATGTAGCCCCACTCGGTCGCGGTCGAGGTGACAAAGGTGGAGATCTTCACCGGCACAGTGCGGATCGACGTTGTCAGGAACAGTGAGAGCAGGAACTCGGTCCACGAAAAGATGAAACACAGCACAGCCGTCGCAGCGATGCCGCCCTTGACCATGGGAAGGACCACGCGTCGGAACGTCTGCCAGCGCGTCGCGCCGTCAATCAGCGCCGCCTCGTCAACCTCGCGCGGAACATCGTCGAAGAACGACTTCAAAAGCAAAACCGCCAGCGGCAGGTTGATCAAACTGTGAACGAGGATGAGCCCCGTATAAGTATCGCGTAAGCCGAGATCGCGGAACATGAAAACGATCGGAATGACGATCGCGATTGGCGGCATGAAGCGCTGCGAGAGAATCCAGAACAGGAAGGACTGCTGGCCGCTGAACTGCATTCGCGACAGGCAATAGGCGGCCAGAGTGGCCAGCAGCAGCGTCAGCGCCGTCGATCCGACGGCTATGACGGCGCTGTCGAGCAGCGACTGGCGGGAATCGTAGGAGCTGGCGCCACCCTTGATGACCCCGGCCGCCTCGCCGCCCTGTTCCATGCCGATGTCGACGCGCGAAACGCCAAGCAAGGTCACACGGTAATTGTCCGGCGTCGGCGTGAAATCGACGTAGACCGGTCCGCTGCGGTCGAAGATCGCCGAATAGGGTTTGATGGACGACAGCGCCCACCACGCGATCGGGAACATGAAAATCGCCACCACCAGGACGGCGAGCACGTCACGGGCGATGGTTTGGGCGCGCGACGACTCCATCAGAACCTCACCTTGAACAGCCTGACGAACAGGTTCGACACGACGATCAAGACGACGAGCACGATCAGCGACAGGGTCGCGGCATAGGGAAAGTCTCCGGTGAAGTAGATACGGCCAGCGTAGAATGAAAGCGTCTCGGTGGCCGTGCCAGGCCCGCCGGCGGTGATGATGTAGACGTAGTCGTAGATGCGAAAGAGATCGACGCCGCGGATCAGCACCGCGACCGCTATCACCTTGCGCAGCATCGGCAATGTGAGCCGCAAGAACGTCTGGATGCCGCTGGCGCCGTCGATCGCCGCGGCTTCGAAAGGTTCCTTCGGCAGCGCCCTGAGCCCTGCCAGGATGATGAGCACCATGAACGGCGTCCATTGCCATATGTCTGCCAGCAGGATCGCCGCCAATGCGGTTCCGGGCTGCGTCAGGATCGGCTGCGCCGGCGAGATCAGGTCGACGGCATAGAGGTAGAACGACAGGACGCCGAAAGAGCCGTCCTGCATCAGCAGGAACATCATTCCGGTCACCGCAGGCGGCACCACCAGCGGCAGTGTCATCAGCGCCCGCAGCACCCCGTAACCTTTGCGATCGGTGTCAAGCAGAAGCGCGATGAGGATGCCGAGCGCAAGCTGAACCGCAAGCGCGACGAAGGTGTAGATCAGCGTGGTTTCCAGCGAATACCACATACGCGCATCCGAGAAGGCGCGCGTCCACTGGTGGAGCCCGGCGAAGTCAAGCTGCCGGGAGACGACATTGCGTTTGTGAAACGATAGCCAGACCGAATAGGCGAGGGGATAGATGCCGAAAACGAGAAGCATCACCGTGATCGGCGCGAGCCAGGGGAAAGGATGCTCGGCCGTCATGAACCGGGGTAGCGCCCACCTGGAGGTCGGCCGCGTGAGGGCTGCGCTGCTCACGCGCAAGTCTCCGCTCGGTGACCGAGATGCATCGGCCTTCTCCCTATCGGCCAGATTCTGCCAACTTGAACTTTTGTAAGTTTGTTGTGCCTTTTGTTAAGAACGTGTCGGACGGCCGCCGATTTGTCAAGTCGGTTCCATCAGTGCTCAAGGGATTGCTCGCGGTCCCACGGGACGCCGTCATCGCCGGATATGGAGTTCCGTTTGTAGGGAACGCCGCTGGCAATGCCGTGTATCAGCATCAAAAGCGCGAGGGCCGCCGCCAACTTGGCGGCCCAAGAAGCTACGGAACGCGTCCAGGAGATTGGGAGGACACGCCGGGGCTTTTTGGAACTCCTCCGGGCCCATCATTGTCGTTATTTATCAATGCTTTAGCGCTATATTTTGGCTCAGTTAGCCAAGTCATAGCTGGCGAACCTTCGAGTAGCGCATTGATATTGTTGATTTATGGTGGGCTTCCGAGGACCGCCGGTCGATTTGCTGCGCAAATGGGAGACATAAACGGAATCGAACGCGCGTTTCAGTTGAGGAGAAGCTGATCTTCCTACGGGTTGCCGCTATCGTCGGTACATGCGCAACGTTGCGTCGGGGCGATCAGTGGCTCCAGTCGGCATGAAGCCAGCCAGCAGCGCAAACAATGCGGTCAATCAAATCGCACCAAAATCATCTGTACATACATCGGCTACTCGGGTTTCTCCTCAAGCTTTTCATCTCCGAAAGAATTGTCTCCCAGGTGCGGCTCGATATCCGAAGCTTGGCGATTCTATCCCGCATCCTTATCACGTCCGCACCCTCAGCGCCTGCTCCAGCCTGTCGGCAATCTGGGTGACGATATAGGCAATCACCATGTAGATCACGACGGCAATCACGAAGGCTTCTAGGTAGTAGTAGTTCAGCGCGGCGGTCAATTGGGACTGGGCGAAGATATCGACAACCTCGATGGCGAACCCGAGGGAAAGTGCCTTCATGATGACCATCATCGAGGTTGTCAGGTCGGGAATTGCGGTGAGGGCCACCTGGGGAAATAGGATCCGTCGGAACAGTTGGCCGCTTGTATAGCCGAGCGAATGGGCGGCGTCCGACTGACCGGTGTCGAAGGCGTTCAGGGCTCCTTTGATGATTTCCGCTTGGAACGCCGCAACGCAGCCGGTGACTGCAATGACAAGGATTACCCAGTTGGGCGTTTCGTGGGCGTTGAAGTTGATCGCGAGCAACGAGAGCAGGAACTGGAATGCCGGGGGCAGACCGAAATAGGCGAGGAAAATCACGATCACCATCGGAACGCCTTTGAAGACGACCTTATAGGCCATGATGAGCTGTCGCAGCACGGGGATCCGCCTATGTTCGACGAGCGCAAAAAGGCTGCCGACGATCGTGGACAGGATGAAAATCGTGAAAGCCATGCCGAGCGTCACGGGTACGGCGCCCAGAATTTCCTGCGAGTCCTGGAGCAGAATATCGGTATCAAACATGGTCGGATTACCCCTTACGTCACACGCTCGCGACGGCCGCGTTCTTGATCTGAGCTGTTGTCGTCGCCTCTGGCGCTTGCATTGGCGAGCGAAGCTCGAAGAAGCGCACGATGAGCCACGCGACGAGGCACATCAGCGAATAGATAACCGCCAGCACGAGGTACGTTTCGAACTGGTACTGGTTATAGTCGCGCTCCATGATCAAGTGCGCGGTCGCCATCACATCCGCTGCCCCGATGTACATGACCAGCGCAACGTTATGGATCAGGTAGATGATGGCGTTTCCATAGCCCGGCAATGCGAAGTGCACCGCTTGCGGGCCGACTGCGCGGGTGATCTTCTGTCGGAAGGTATATCCCAGACTGTCGGCCGCATCATGCTGGCCGCGATCGACGGCCAGGTATGCAGGTCGCATGACTTCCGACAGATACCCTCCATGATAGAGGCTCAGCCCCACCATCGCAGCGATCGTTGCAGAAATAAAATCCTCGGCGCCGAACAGGATCACCAACAAGGGCAGCCCGTAGAACGCGACGAATAACTGCAGGACGACGGGAACACTCCGGGCATAGGACACGTAGAGGTCAGTCAGGTGACTGATCACCGGTAACCTCCGAACTCGGAGTGTTGTCGCGACGAGAGCCAAGCAAAAGCCGACGACCATGGCCGTAACGGTGATGGCGAGAGTCAGCGGCAACGCCGAGAGCAACTCGGGAATCATAGCAGAAACATCCACTTTGAAACGCTCCTTCTTGCAATTCAGCCTTACCGCTGGCTATCGCTACATGGTTGGGAAAAGGTCCTGTTACTTCATGTATTTGACGATGTCCTCGCCGAACCATTTCTGCGAGAGCTTTTCGATCGTGCCATCGTCTTTTAATTCCTTGAGAACCTTGTTCACATCGTCGGCTAAAACCTTGTTTTCGTCCGACCTATGAATCAGCATGTAGGTGTTGTTGCTGAAGACCGGATCGGATGCCACGATATCGAGCTTCTTTTCCTCGATGACGGTCTGCTCACCGAGATTCGAAGGCAGAACAAGCGCGTCGAATTTGCCGTTCTGAACTTCGTCCAGTCGGTTGGGATAGGGAATACCGGCGCTCGATGCCGTAACATCAAGCTTGTATTGTGGATTTTCTTTTTGCCAGTTCATGATGAACTTGTAGGTGCCGCCGCCGGCCGTGGTCGGAACGATCCTCTTGCCGACCAGGTCCTTCATTTCCTTGATGCCGCTGCCTTTTTTGCTGTAGATCTTCATCAGGCTGGCGCCCATGGGGTTTTCCGGAATGAAGAACTGCTTGGCGCGCTCAGGGGATTTGTAGTAGCCACCGACGGCGATGTCATACTTGCCCGTGGCGAGGCCGGTTTCCTGCGCGATATCCGAAACACCTTCCATTTCGAACTTATACTGCGGCAGCTTTGCGTTGATCGCTCTCAGAAGATCGGGTTCATAGCCTTGCGGCTCTACGCCGATCGCGCCCCATGCCAGCGGCTTGGATTCGGCAGACGTCGCGATCTTGATCGCGCGAACGGTCTGACCATTGCTGATCCCCGCGGTTGCAAGAGCAATTGCGATGCCGCCGGCAACAGCCAGGGCAGCGCGACGGGAAAAACTGGATGTGATTGCAGACATTTCTTAGGTTCCCTTCTTGTTGAGCTATTGAAAAGCGAGTTCTGACTGCAGGAATTGAGCAAGTCGTGGGCTGGATGGTGCATCGAAGATCTCAGCTGGACTGCCATCGGCGGCAACCACGCCACGATCCATGAAGACGATCCGGTTCGAGATGTTCTTTGCGAATTGCATCTCGTGGGTCACAAGCAGCGAAGTGATCCCTGACGACGTGACATCCTTGATCACCTTCAGAACTTCACCGACGAGTTCAGGATCCAGCGATGACGTAGGCTCATCGAAGAGCATCACGTCGGGACGAACCGCCAGCGCACGCGCGATGCCGGTGCGCTGGAGCTGGCCGCCCGACAGCTGGGACGGATAGCTGTCCCGCTTCGCTGAGAGACCGACCCGGTCAAGCTCTCGCAGCGCGATTTCACGCGCCTCGTCCGTTGACTTGCGCTGCACGACGACCAGCGGATCCATCACGTTCTGGAGGACGGTCATGTTCTTGAAGACATTGAACTGCTGAAAGACCATCGCTGTGCGAAGCCGGATCGCCTGGACAGCGGTCTTGTCGGCGCGCTGGTAGTCCATCCGAATCTGGTCGAACGCGATGGTTCCTGACGACGGCTTGGCCAGGTAGTTGATGCATTTCAGCAGCGTGGTCTTGCCGGTGCCGCTGGGGCCGATGATCGACACCACGTCACCCCGCTTTACCGAGAGATTGACGCCGTTCAGGACCTGCGTGCTTCCGTAAGACAGCTTTACATCTTTGAGTTCAAGCATTTCTGGTTGGTCCTTCAGAGTGGGGGGACGGACTGCTTTGACCGTATGCGACGTCATCATCCGCTCTCCGCGTGGCCGAGAACGTGCATCAGCCGGTTTGCCCAGCCGAAGATCGCTATGGCGTGGACAAGGTCGATGATCTCGGCATCATTCATGCCCACGGCACGCAGCGAGGCGATGTCGTCTACCGTTGCTTCCGACGGCGCCGCCGACAGACGGCGGGCAAAGCTGTAGATTGCCGCATCGCGCGGCCCGAGCGCCTCGGGTTTGTCGAGATAAAGCGCGGTGACCACATCATCGCTCTTGGTCAGCTCTGCATGGCGGCGGGCGTGAACAACGGCGCAGAATTTGCAGCCATTGACGATCGAGGCACCCAATGCGCCAAGTTCGCGGTCGCGACGGGCAAGCCCGCCTTCGACATACATGATCGCGTTGAACAAGACGGTGCGGGCAAGATAGCTCTCGGGATCATGCACAAGGGTGCGCACATACTCCGAAACTTTCTTGGCCGATGGCGTGACCTTCATCGCTTCGAGCTGTTCCGGCGTGGCCTCGGAGAGCTCGACCGGTGCGATGTGGGGATGCCAATTGAGCGGCTTCAGGCGAACAGAGGAAATCATGCCAACCTCAACAATCGCAGACCGGTCGCCACTCGGGTCTGAAAATTGACGAACGCAATCAGTTCGGAGAGTGCGACGATCTGAGGATTGTTCAGTCCGGCCGCAGCGAGGAGGGCGATGTGGCTCGCCTCCGCCTTTTTCGGCATCAGCGTGATCAGGTCGACGTGACGGGCGATGGTCGCCAATGGCTCATCGAGATCCGTTTCGCCCCGAGCCAATGCCCTGAGCTGCTCTGTCGGACCAAGTTGGGCCAGTTGCACATCATATTCGGCCATCAGGACGGGATCGGCATTCAGAGCGGCCATGCGACGGGCCAGAGCAACCCTCAAATTCGGCGCCAGCCCCTGATCGTTTGCCGGCTGCAGGACGGAGAGGCGACATTCCTCCGCCCCTTGCACAAATTCGGGCCGAAACCGCCGCGCAGCGAAAAGTGCATCGTTCGGCGAAATACCGGCGGCCTTGTCCATTGCGTCGATCACAGCGCGGCCTCCTTATGCAGCAAGGGTGTTGAATCGACCCATTCGTCGCCCAGAAGCTCGGGCGTGTCGTAGGCGATCAGATTGGCGAAGTGGGTTTCGACATCTTCGGCAAACAGCGACGCGGCAATGCCGCGGACCAGACGGTCGGCACCGGCACTGACGGCCGGGATATCGCCGGAGACCTTGCCGTGGGTCAGCATGGCGGCATCGTTGAAGCAGTGGATATGTGCTAGCATCGGGCAGGAGCCGGGAACGTGTTCGCGAAATTCGAAGGCGGGACCGAGATCTGGCGCCTCCGACATGCCTGTACGAGCCGGCCCCATATCCGGTGTATATCGGCCATCCGACCAGGTGCGGATGTGTGGGGCGAGTGCTGCAAATTCCGGGCGGTCGCTGAAATCGTTTGAAAAGCCGGTTGCCGCGATCATGAAATCGTAGCGCATCGGCCCTTGTGTGGTTTCGACCAGAAGGCCTTCGGCATCTTCCTTTACCGCGACTATGCCGCAGTCGAGAAAGAACCGGGCATTCGCACGACGAGACACCCGAAGCGTCGATGAACGCGGCGGCGGTGTTTGGGTCGAGGCGGTATAGTCGAAGAATTTCCACTTCCAGGCATCGGGCAGGTGATAAATGCCATGTACAACGCCCTGGCTGCCTATGCCGGTCAGCTTGTTGATGCGCGGCATTTCCTTGCGCCGGATCAACATGTCGACCGAGCCGGCTCCGGCCTCGAGCGCCGTCGCGGCATTGTCCATCGAAGAGGCACCGGCGCCGATAACCGCCACACGCTTACCTTTCAGTGCGTCGAAATCGATGTCGTCGGCAGAATGGGCCCAATAGGCGCGATCGATGCCCCTGAGGAAATCGGGCACGGCAAAACCGCCGAGACCGGACCGACCGGTGGCCAGAACGAGGCGACGGGTGAGAACCCGGCCGGCTTCCGCGCCCTCGATATCGATTGCAATCAGATCACCAACGGCTGCGACGCCGGTCATGCGCACGCTGTTGCGCACCGGCAGACCAAGAACCTTCCGGTACCAGACCAGGTAGTCCATCCACTGGCCCTTGGGGATTTTGTCCAGCGACTGCCAGGCCTCAGGTCCCCATTGTGCCGTAAACCAGGCGCGGAACGTGAGCTGCGGCAGCCCGAGCGACGGACCGTGGAGGGTTTTCGGCGAGCGCAGCGTCTGCATACGCGCAAAAGTTACCCATGGTCCTTCGAGCCCGGCCGGAGCCGCATCGTAGGCAACGACATTGGTTATCCCGGTCAGCACAAGCTTTGCCGTAGCAGCAAGTCCGCACATGCCGGCGCCAATGACAACGACGTCACGGACCGGGGCGCTATCGTGCGTGCGCTTGGGGACCCAAGGCTTGGCGGGCAGCTCGAGAAAGTCGAGATCCTGCGCGAGCTGGGCTTCCAGCGCGGCAAGGCCGCTCGATGCTGCCGGGGTGGGAATATGCTTCATATTCCCGTCCCGTTATTTGTGCCCGAGGCGGGATCGGTGACCAATTGGCCGGCCAAAGCTGGATCGAGTTTCCTGAAACCGGCGATCGACCGTTCAGCCACCGCTTCGACCGCATCCATCAGCGCCTGCGCAACTGGACGAAGGGGACGGTTTGCGGCAGCCACAACACCCCAATAAAAGAGAACGGTTACGTCGAGAGGGCGAATGACGACACCGGGCAGGGGCACGCCGTATGCCGTGAGGGGATCGATGACAGCCGCGACCCCAGTCTGACGCACGATCTGCAACGCGCCATAGGCAGTATTGGTCCGGATCACTGGGCCGGTGTCGATGCCGCGAGCCGCCAGCGCTTTGGCGACGTGCAACTGAAAACGCAGTGGATTGAGCAGCGTGGCGACGCGGCGGCCGGCAAAACCCGAAAGCGGCACGACATCAAGTTCAGCCAGCGGATCGTCCTCCCGCACGGCAGCGACGTCAGGCGCCGAGTACAGCCGTAGAACATCCAGTCCGGGCGTATCGAGCGGCAGGCTTGAAAACCCGATCTCGGCGCGTCCGCTGCGCACCTCCTGGGCTACGATCGAAGGAAGAAATTGCCCGAGATGCGTCTCGTGTGGAAGCTCGGCACCTTGGAGCTCGGCCAGGGCCGTCGGGATCAAGCCGGTCCCGATCGCAGATGTTGTGACAATCTGCAGGATCCGTCCCCTGCCGGCGGCGATCATTTTGGCTCGCGCTGCGAGTTCGGTGAAGGACATCAGCAGGCGCCGCGCTTCCTCTTCAAAGGCGACTCCCTCTTCAGACAACTGCACCCGTCGGCCGATCCGGTGCAGCAATTCGAAGCCAAGCTCGGCCTCGAGATCCTGAATCGTGCGTGTCACCGCAGGTTGGGAGCGCCCGAGCATGTCAGCCGCCTTGGTGATGCTGCCGCTGGCGGCAACCGCAAGAAAAGTCTGAAGGTCCCGGGTTTCCATGGTCTCCTTCATGCGCAATCCGTATGATTGACATCGTCTCATTCGTTTTTGATATATGTCAAGCGGAAACTAATGTTCGTTGCGGCTTTGTGCATTTGGCCGGCTTCAGAGCCGGAATCCCTGGCGGAGGCGGACGAGGACGGCAGACGCGACTCCGGCTTGCGGAACCTCCTGATGAAAACTTTCATGTGTGACGACGGCAAGGATTCTCGAACCACAAAGCCAGCAACAGGAGGAATATTATGCGCGTGAGTATTCTGGGCGCCGGAGCAATTGCTTATGGCCTTGCCGCGTATTTGGCAGGATCGGGACATTCGCCAACGCTTTGGTCACCGTCGGGACAGCGCACCAGGGCGTTGGCTGCGGGTGAATTATTGAAAGCCACAGGGGATATAGACGCGACGGTGCTGGTGCGCATTGCCAAGGATTGCACGGATGCCGTCGCCAACGCGGACGTGGTGGTGATTGCGCTTCCGGCCTACGGCCACAAGATGGTGATGGATGCCGCCGCCCCCCATCTGATTGATGGAATCCCGGTCATCATCAGTTCGCATTGTTCGTTCTCGGCGCTTTATCTCTCCAAGCGGTTGGCCGAACGCAAGGTCTCGTTGCCGATCGTCGTTTGGGGCACAACACTATTGACTGGCCGCCAGCTCGGACCAACCGAAGTCCATGTCACCACCATTCGCCAGAAGCTTGACGTGGCGACGCTGCCTTTCAGTTACCAGGATCAAGGACACGAACTTTGCACGACCTTGTTCGGCGATCGTTTCGTCCAGCGCGACGGGATGCTTGCGATCGCGCTCAGCAACCTCAACCCGCAAAACCATCTAGGTATTGCGCTTCTTAACCTGACACGCATGGAGAAGGCCGAGCAATGGAGCCAGGGGGGAAACGTCACTCCCGCCGTCGGCCGTCTTATCGAGGCTCTGGATGCCGAGCGGCTGGCCATCGCGGCCCATTTCAGCATCGCCGTTCGCACCGTCAGAGAGCATTTTTCACTGTCGTTCCATGTTCCGATGGGAACCGTTTCGGAGATGAACCAGGAGATGGAGCGCCAAGGCCGTGGCGGCTTTGGCCCGACAACCATCGAAAGCCGCTATATTCTAGAGGATGTTCCGTTCGGACTGCTGCCGACCGTACTACTGGGGAAGCTAACGGGGAAACCGGCGATACTCCACGAGTCCGGAGTTTCGATATTATCGGCAGCTTGTGGTCGCGATCTCAAGGCAGATAATGATATTCTTCCTGCGGTCGGCATCGAGGGAATGGCAAAAGCCGATCTTGAAAACCTTTGCCGTAAGGGATTCTAACAACTCTTCACAATGGAAACAGTGGAAGTCAGCATAGCCAATATACCCGATAAGCCGGCAATGCGCCGGCGAGCAGGACATGGTTTCGGCATTCCTTGAAACGTTTCGTCCGCGCCTCTGACACTGAGCCGCCGGACTTAGGCCTCTCTCCATTGTTGTTGAGCCGGTCCTCATTCGGAGTTGTCGTCACTAGTTTCGCCACCAAATGCGAGAACATACGAAGGATATGGTTAGGCTAACCACCCGCTAAGTAGTTGTTTTCGTTGAAAAGACCACGTCGCTCCGGGCCCACCATTGTCGTTATTTATCAACGTGTTAGAGGTTATTTGTGCCCTCGGTTAGCCAAGTCCAAGATGGCGAACCTGCACGCATCGCTTTTGATTTCATTGACTTGTTGTGGGCTACTGACAATCGGAAGAGGCGGGTGAGGAGATCGTGGTCTACCACTCGTCGAGGTTTCGCAAGTAGCAGCTTTTGGTTGCGCCTAGCCTACTCCGATAACATAGCGAGCACTTGCTGCATGAGATCGCGCCAGATCACCGGCCGCAGATGGTAAGGTCAGGAGGGAGGATAAGGTCGGCCCGTTGCGCGGCAGGTCGTCGGACGGCTTGGTCGCGTCATGAGACGACATTTGCATCTTGTGCGACGAGCGTCGCGATCCGACCCGTTTGCTGTCGTCCGGAACGCTCTCATTCGGAGCGCTTAAGTGCATTTCCGTTCATTCATTTTCGAGCATGCTATACTCCGCCTCGGAAAGTAGCCATTGATGGCTAGGATTTCTGTTCGTCTGCGGAGCCAATGGGATGGGCAGCTCAGATCGACAGCAATGCAACAGCGGCTCCCTGGAAGAGACGGATCAGCTCGCTCTCGGTCGTGAGGCTTACGAAGAAAGGGCGTGGGGCGACGCCTATAGGTTCCTCTCGCACGCCGATGAGACGGCTCCGCTTGCTGTGGATGATCTCGAACGGCTGGCGATGTCGGCCTATTTGACTGGGCGCGACGAGGAGTACCTGCGGGCCTTGGAGCGAACCCATCATGCATATCTCGACGCTGGCGAATACCATCGCGCCGCCCGCTGCGCCTTCTGGCTGGGCCTGCGTCTTGTCTTTCGTGGGGAGATGGCTCCGGCGACCGGCTGGTTTGGACGGGCCCATCGACTGCTCGAACGCGAGCCACATGATTGTGTCGAACAGGGTTACCTGATGCTGCCCCACGTCGAACAGAATCTTGCTGCGGGCAACCTTGAGGCAGCCTACGCTGCGGCCAGCGGCGCAGTCGAGATTGGCGAGCGCTTTGCGGACGCGGATCTCGTTGCCTGTGCGCGGCACCTGCAGGGCCGTGTTCTGTTACGTCAGCGGCGGACCACAGAAGGTTTCGCGCTTCTCGATGAGGCGGTGGTTTCGGTCACGGCCGGCGAATTGTCGCCGCTGCTTACCGGCCTGATCTACTGCAGCGTGATCGAAGCGTGTCAGCAAGTCCATGCTCTGGGTCGCGCACGCGAATGGACTTCCGCTCTGGGGCGATGGTGCTCGGAACAGCCCCAGCTGATCAGTTTTAGCGGCACCTGCCTGATGCATCGCGCTGAAATTAAACGGCTCAGCGGCGCATGGCAGGACGCAATCGACGAAGCGCAGCATGCCGTGGAGCGTTTGACGCAGTCAAATAATCGAAAAGATACGGCTGGGGCGTGGTACCAGTTGGCGGAAGTACACCGCCTCCGTGGAGACTTTGAAGCGGCCGAACAGGCATATCGGAGTGCAAGCCAATATGGCTTCGAACCGCAGCCGGGCCTTGCCCTGTTGCGGTTGGCCGAAAGGCACATCGATGCGGCTGTGGCCGCAATCCGGCGCGTCATGGCCGCGACGACCGACCAAGTGAAGCGCATTCGGCTGCTGCCAGCTCACGTCGAGATCATGCTGGCGGCTGACGACATCGAGGAAGCACGGCGTGCCTGCCACGAACTGGCGGACGTTGCAGAAAGCTACGGGACCGAACCGTTGCGCGCCCTTGCCGCCCACGCGCGGGGAGCGGTGGAACTGGCAGAAGGCGAAGCGCAGGCCGCGGCGATTTGTCTGCGCCGGGCAATAGAGGAGTGGCAGCAAGTCGACGCGCCATACGAAGCAGCGCGCGTACGGGTCATCATGGGCCTGGCATGCCGCGCCCTCGGTGACGAAGACGGCGCGACACTGGAGCTGCAGGCAGCACGGACAGTATTTCAGCAGCTTGGTGCCACGCCCGACGTTTCTCGCATCGATGCTCTGCTTGACATGCGGTCGGAGGAAGCCAGCGGTCTCTCTGCCCGCGAGTTGCAAGTCCTCCGCCTGATCGCTTCTGGCAAAACCAACAAGGAAATCGCCAACGAACTGCATTTGAGCGGAAAGACAGTGGACAGGCACGCAAGCAATATCTTCAACAAGCTCGACGTCCCCACTCGCACCGCCGCCACCGCTTGGGCCTACGAGCACCGCCTAGTCTGAGCGTGCCCGGCAATGGGTGGAATCACCCATGCATCGTCGGCGCCGATTGGGTAGTTCGCCCGAAGCGCCGCCTTCCCTTCCGGCCTAAGCTTGCACCTGTCGGCTATGGATGCGCGGCGCCTCGGCGCAACTCGCCTGCAGACTGCAGGACGGACTCGGTGATCGCGCTGCAAACATCCGGCCACAATGAAAGGAGGAAGCGATGTCACGTACCGATACCAGGATGCGGGTCGCGGGCGCCTGGCTTGCGATTGCTTCTGTACTCTTAGGTTTCGTCCTGGTCGGTCACGGGCCGATTCATCCCGACCTCGCCCTTCAAATGCACATCATCGCCAACAACGTCACCCTGTGGGTGGTCGTGCATTGGGCCGCCGCGGCAGCACTGTCGCTGTTCGTCGTCGCGAGCCTGATCGTGTTGACCGCGGGCTCTCGCCTGACCGAACACTGGTGGACCCTATCCGCCTGGGCGGTGGTGCCGGTCGGCGCCCTCTGGACGATGACCACCGCCGTGGCCGAGGCCACCACCGTCGCCGATGCCGCCGCCGCCAACGATATGGCGCGCTTCACGGCCTGGTGGGCGTTCGCCGAAGGCAAGGCCAACGGATTCATGTTCCTGTGTCTGGCGGTTGTCGTGATCGCCGGCAATGAGGCGCTGAGCCGGCAACAGATAACGCCGTCCTGGGCGTCACTGGTCGGAGTTGTGGCTGGGCTTGCTGCCTTTGCCGGCTGGCCGTTGGGCATGTGGTTCGGCATCTGGCTGGGCAGCCTCGTCTGGGTTGCTTCGTCTTTCGTGATGGCCCTTTGGACGTTGTGGTTCGGATTGGGGCTCGCGCGAACCGAGATCAGCGTGTCAACCGCTCGCAGCTCGCGCTCTAGCACGTGAGCAACCCAAGAGGCCAGGCGGCATGTGCAAGACGAAATCGCCCTATCAACATGAGGGAGGCCATGATGACTCACGTTGAAGACTACACCGCCACCCCGGCGGCAATTGAATCGAACCGCATATCCGGAGAAGCTGCGCGCAAGCGCCTGCTCACCGGGCTGTCGATCGCCGAACGGCGGCTCGAATTGGCCGGCATCTCGACCGTGCTACTGGACGGGGGCGCGGGATCACCGATCGTGCTGTTGCATGGCCCAGGAGAACAGGAGAACATGCAGCAAAGTGGCTGAGAATTCTTCCGGAGCTTGTGAGAACGCATCACGTAATCGCGCCCGATCTGCCGGGCCACGGCACGTCGGGGACCGTCGAGGGTCCGATTCATCCCGATCGTGTTCTCGCGTGGCTTGGCGAACTCATCGAACGCACCTGCCCAACACCGCCCATTCTTGTCGGCCAAATTCTCGGCGCCGCAATTGCTGCTCGCTTTGCCGCCAAGCACGGTAGCCAGCTCCGCTGCTTGGTGCTGTCGGACGCGCTCGGCCTTGCGCCGTTTCAGCCGGCGCCTGAATTCGGTGCGGCCCTCGCCGCGTTCATCACGGAGCCAAGTCCGGAAAGCCATGACCGCCTCTGGCAGCAATGCGCCTTCGACCTCGACACGGTGCGTGATCATATGGGCGAGAACTGGGAGCGGCTGCGAGCCTACAATCTCGATCGCGCGCAGGCGCCGGCGTTGAAGCCGACCCAGCAAGGTCTGATGGAGCAGTTCGGATTTCCCGCAATCCCATCAGAGGAACTAGCGCGCATCAGAATCCCGACCTTCCTGATCTGGGGGCGGCACGATCTTGCCACCCCATTGCCTGTAGCGGAAGCGGCGAGCGTCCGATATGGGTGGCCGCTCCACATTATCGACGGCGCCGCCGATGATCCGCCGATCGAGCAGCCTGCCGAATTTGTAAAGGTGCTGCGGGCTGCGCTTGCCGCAGCCGGATCCGCGACTCCTCAGGCGCTGCCGGACACACGTGAGGCTTGGGACCGAATTGCCTCGGGTTACGATCGGACGAATACCGAAACACAGATGTGGCTTGGCAATGAGAGTCTGGCCAGGGCAGGGCTCCGCCCAGGTATGTGCCTTCTTGACATTGCATCCGGCAGCGGCGCGCTCAGTATCCCGGCAGCTCGGATCGGTGCCGAGGTAGTCGCCGTCGACCAGTCGCCCGTCATGCTCCGCCTGCTGCGAGAGCGCGCCAGCCGCGAAAGCCTGGAAATTGACGCCCGCGTAATGGACGGGCATGCGCTTGCCTTTGTCGACGACAGCTTCGACGTGGCGGGATCTCAGTTTGGGGTCATGCTCTTTCCCGACATGCCGATGGGCATTCGGGAGATGACGCGGGTTGTCAAACCTGGAGGGCGGGTGCTGGTCATTGCCTATGGCGACCCGCATCGAATTGACTTCCTCACTTTCTTGGTTGGGGCCGTTCAATCGGTACGCCCGGAGTTTAATGGTCCGCCAATGGATCCGCCGCCACTGCCGTTTCAGCTCAGCGATCCGGAGCGGCTTGCCCGCGAACTGGCAAAGGCTGGACTGAACGGCGTCAATGTCGAGATGATCACCGAGAGCACGGCGTTCAAGTCAGGTGCTGAGCTATGGGATTGGATCGTATGGAGCAATCCGATTGTCGAGGAAGTGCTTGGCAGCCTCGCGTTGAGCGAAGGCGAGCGCGCGGTCATTCGCCAGACGCTCGATCGCATGGTGCGCGAACGGGCCGGCGATGACGCTTCGGCCATTCTGAGAAACCCCGTCAATATTGGCATCGGGACCAAATGACCGCGCGGGCGATGGACCGGAGGATGGTGGCCGAGAAGGTGGCGCGCCCGAACAGATTCGAACTCCTGCCCCGGGGCCTGGAGGAGCGCAAGGTGCGACGAAGTCGTTTCTGGGTTTTATCCTAGGGTTCGCCGGACCATACGAGATGATACGAGACATATGGGTTGGCGAACCAGCCGCGGCTGTCATGGCTGCCGTTATGGATCGCTTCCTAGTCGGCGAGCTGTAGAAAACAGCGTCCCCTTAATCCGGCAATCGGATCTGAAGCTTTACGTCCGCCGGCCGGGCTTCCACTGCGCGGTCGAAGGCGGTGATGGAATCTTCGAAGGGGAAGGTCGCCGAAATGAGTGGCTTCAGGTCGACCCGGCCCGACCCCATCAGCGCGATTGCCCGCTCATATTGGTGGGCATAGCGGAAAACGGTCTCGATACGGACTTCCTTGGTCGAGGCCGTGGCAATGTCGAGCGCCACAGGCGCCACGGGCAGGCCGACCACCACCGCCGCGCCACCGGGCCGCGGCAGATCGAGCAGGGTCTCCCATGCCTTGGACGAGCCCGAGCATTCGAAGACGACGTCGGCGCCCCAGCCGTCGGTCAGGCGCTTTACCTCCGCCGCCAGGCTCTTGTCGCGGATGTTGACCGGGATCACACCTTGATAGCCGCCGGCGATGTCGAGCTTGGGTTGGGCGAGATCTGCAACAATGGCGCGGGCACAGCCGCCGGCGAGCGCAGCGATCGCCACCATCGTGCCGATCGGCCCTGCGCCAATCACCACCGCCGTGTCGCCCGGCGCGATCTTTGCTTTGGCAGCCGCCTGCAACCCGACAGCGAAAGGCTCCACCATGGCGCCTTCGGCGAAGCTGACATTATCGGGCAGTTTAAAAGTGTAGTTGGCGGGGTGAACGACATAGGGTGTCAACACGCCGTGGATCGGCGGCGTTGCCCAGAATCTGACAGCCGGGTCGATGTTGTAGAGGCCGAGCCGGCTCGCTCGCGAATTCGGGTCGGGGATGCCCGGCTCCATACAGACGCGGTCGCCGACCTTCAGATGCTCGACGCCTTCGCCTGTTTCGACGACGGTGCCAGCGGCTTCGTGACCCAAGACCATCGGCGCCTCGACCACGAACGGGCCGATGCGGCCATGCGTGTAGTAATGCACGTCGGAACCGCAGATGCCCACCGTATGGATCTTGATGCGCACTTCGCCCGGGCCAACCGTCTGCGGCAAGTCGATGTCGCGCAGCTTGAGTTCGTGCTGGCGTTCAAGGACAAGGGCGCGAACGTTCGTCATCGACGTAATCTCCTCTAATGCCGATTGTTCGAGGCCTCCTCGACCTTACTTGCATTCGGCACGCTCATCATAGCCGCTTATCCGCGGCTTCAAAATCCAGTTCGGAAGGGTGTTGCTTGATTCCGACTATGCGTACCAACTTCCCGGCCAAGGGCTTTGAAGGCCGACCATGACGCTGCGGAATTAGCGTTTGGATCATCCAGCGTGCTCTGAGGTATCCAGTGATGGGTTGGCAACAGGACAGGAACCCAGTGTTTAGAGGGCGACGTGCACGCTCGGTGCACACAAAAGTCGCCCATTTTTCGGTTCTGTTTTGGCGAAGCGGCGCAACAAGGGATGCGGTGACGCGATTTTGCGGCATTGTCGCCCGGCTTTGGCCGCCCGAGCGACAGAGCGCCTGACGTTAGGCGATGTAGGTGCTGCGTCGATCATGGCTCCACCAGTTGCTGGATTGCGTGCATCGGTAGGACCAGCCGGAGGGAGTCCGGCAGCCGCACGAAGCCGTTTCCCTCATAGAGGGCAGCGGCGCGCTCGCTGAGGAACCGACTGTGGCCGCGCTCGCATAGGCGCGCCGCACGGCGTCGGCGAGAAGCATCGCATCCAGGCGTTCGCCCTGCCGGGCTTCCGAGACCGCCAGCCGTCGCCGCATTTCGGTGGCTCCTTGAAAATTGTCTCAATCATGTTATGTTGGACGAAATCGTGAAATGTCAGACATTGGAGGCTGCGTCATGGCGAAGGCAGCGAGGAAGAAACACACGGGTGGTGGCGCGGAACGGCAAGGGAGATTTGCCATTCAGAAGCGCGCCGGTATGGCCGGTATAATCGAAATGACGAGGAAGGCCGGCGAGCCACTTCCGAAGACTGGTCGGGCAACAAAGACCGGCAAGTCTGTCGCGGTCAGCAGAACCCGTGTTGAGGCCGTCATGAAGGCGGCGGAAGGTTCTGGTCTGCTGGGTGAGAAGAGCACGCGGATCGGTGGTCGTATCAGTCCGGCGCTGATCGAAAAAGCCAAGAAGCAGACCGGGATCAAGACTGACACCGACTTGATCGAATTCGCCCTCGCCAATGTCGCCCTCGACGACAATTTCGGACAGACGTTCAGAAAGACGAGAGGCACCGTCGATCCGACGCTTAAGCTCGGGTTCTGAGTTGACTGACTTTGATTTTGCCAGTTCTGTCCGCTGGGCACGATTCGATCCTCAGGAAAGGCTGTCTCGCCGCAAGGACGACGACCTTCCGTTCCTCGGTGATACTGCCGAGGCGGGGCAAGAGCTGATGCTCGATACCTGTGTCTACATTGATGGTTTGCAGAGCCACGCCCCGGATGTTGTCGCCGATCTGCTCGATCTCAGACTGAGTAATCATTCGACGGTTGCCATCCAGAAACTCATGCACACCGTCGGCGTGCTGGACCCCAAGCATCCCGGTACAAAGACTGCAATCAAACAGATTGGCGCTACCGTTCGCGGCATGCACCCGCATCGTGTCTTCGCACCGGATACGGACGTGCTTGGAAAAGCTGCGCTGCTGTCCGGCATCATGTGCCGCCTTCAGGGCTACCAGAAAGATGCTCGCCTCCGCGCGCTTCAGGATTGTGTCTTGTTCCTGCAGGCGCAGAAGCTAGGGTTCACGGTACTCACAGCGAACATCAGCGACTTCGATTATCTTCTTCAGCTAATTCCGACCGGACGGGCGCTGTTTTACCGGCAAGCCTGATCGTCACGCCCGGGACACCATCATTTGCAAGCTCTGCTTAGCGTCCCGGAGCACAAGAATCCTATCAATCGGTTCCTGATCTGGGATCTACCGTCCGGTCATTCGCGGCGTGCTGAAGCAAAGACACTCACCATCGCGCTCGCGATTGTCGACATTGCCGACGTGGCCCGACATCGACGCATCCATCATGCTGCCGAGGCCGCCGGCGATCTGCGCGTCGCCACGGTTTACTCCCTGGGAATAGGGGGACCTCTGCTTGATGCTCATAGACCGCGATCGCCGGGCTGAGGTATCGTGGCGAAAATTTCTGGGCGTCGGCATCTATGCCAAGCGAAGCGCCGCAAGGAAGATTTTGATGGCATCGGTGGAGGTAGGACAAGAGTGTGGAATGCCTCGGGTGCTGCGCATATTCGAGCTCGGCAGGACGAGAACTCATGATGCATGACGACCAGGTGGATATCGACATCGATATCGCCCGCCAGATGATCCGCGACCAGTTTCCCCAGTATCGTCATGAAGACATCACCTCAGTTAGATCGTCGGGAACCGTCAATGTCATCTTCCGCATTGGCTCGAAGAGCACGGCGCGGTTCCCACTGAGGGCGATGAATCCGACCGAATGCGCCAATATGCTTCGGTCAGAGGCCGCTGCCATGGTCGAGATTGGGGAACATTGCTTATTTCCGACGCCTCAACCGATTGGGCTCGGCGAGCCAGGTCCTCACTACCCAATGCCATGGGCGTTACAAACTTGGATCGAAGGCGAGGTTGCCACGCCGCACGGGCTAAGTGGATCGACGACGTTCGCCCTAGACCTTGTACACCTCGTGGCATCGTTGCGCCAAGCGGACACACGGGGCCGACGCTTCGACGGGCAAGGACGTGGTGGACATCTCTTCGATCATGACGATTGGATGAGTGTTTGCTTTGAAAACAGCGAGGGCCTTCTTGATGTGGCTCGACTGCGCGATTTGTGGACTCGCTTCCGGGCGTTGCCATCCGCTGGGCCTGTCGTGATGACTCATAGGGACCTTATCCCAGCAAACCTTCTCGTGCGGGCGGGCGTCTTGTCGGAGTGCTTGATGGCGGCAGTTTCGGACCAGCCGACCCGTCGCTAGATTTGGTAGTCGCGTGGCATCTTCTAGACCGCGAGCGAAGAGCGACCTTTCGGTGCGCCCTTCAGGTTGAAGATCTTTGGTGGAAGCGTGGTGTTGCTTGGGCATTCCAGCAGGCAATGGGTCTCGTCTGGTACTACCATCGCACCAACCCCGCCATGAGTGCGCTGGGGCGCAGCACGATCTCTCGCATTCTCGACGATCCGGACATCTGAATCGCGCAGTCCCTCCGTCGGGACGGACGTTCGTTTCCTAATCGGGGTTTGTCTACCATGCGCCGGAGTGTCGCGAGACACCGAACCAACTGCTCGCGGCGCCAATCGCACACATCACGAGGATATCGCTCAAACTTTTGATCGGCCACCAACCTCCTCCCTCCGCTTGCCTTCGTCTTTGAAAGACAACGTCAGCGTTTCGTGCAATTTGCCGAGTGTGCCGTCCTTGCGAAACCGAATTCCCTGGAGGACGAAGGTGACATGCCCGCTGAACGAGATCTGGCGGGTGCTGTCGCCCGGGGCACGCGTCCAGAAGCCGCCAAACAACGCCATGCGCTTGGGGGCTTGAAACCAGTCGAAAAGCGCCATATGTTTTGCACAGTAAATACGGCTGCTAATATGACAAGGAACTCCATGGGGCAAGCCCTCAAGAAATCCATGCAGAATGAACCCCTGGTTTTGTCCTATATGGACCGTGCCGGGAAAATTGCCGTTGACCAGGTGGCCGACAGCTTTGGAATGTCCAAGGGTCAGTTGGCTCAGACGGCCGGGCTTGCCCGCGAAACCCTCTATCGGCTGGAGCGCAGCCGCACGGCAAAGACGCAGGGGCGTCTGCGCGAGATGCTCGAAATCATCAGCCGCGTGACGGATTGGGCGGGAGGCAAGGAACAGGCCATGGCCTGGTACCGAGCCCAGCCGCTGCCGGCATTCGGTGGACGTACCGCCGAAGCCCTCGTGAAGGACGGCAAGGCCGCTGCTATTCGCGACTACCTCGATCACATGGCCCTGGGTGGCTTTGCTTGAGGTTTGTCGGAACCTGCTACAGGGCGCATGATCCACGTTGGGCATTCAAGCCGAGTTCCGGTGATGGAGCGGCGATCAGGGGCGCTCGATTCAATCCCAAAGGTGTGCCCGCGCTATATCTGGCGCTGACCGTCATGACGGCTGTCAAGGAAGCCAACCAGGGCTTCGCGCATCGCATCGACCCCTGCGTGCTGTGCTCTTATGAGGTGGACTGCGAGGACATCACTGATCTGACAACCGAGCAGGGGAGGGGAGAATCTTCTGTCACGCTTGCGGACATGGGGAGCGCCTGGGCCACGGCTCTCAGCAACGGAGAGCGACCTGCATCCTGGTCCATCTATGACCGGCCGCGGCCTGAAGGCATTGCTGGAATTCTGGTGCCGAGTTTTGCTCCGGGCGCGGAGACGGAAGACCGCAATCTGGTGCTATGGGACTGGGGTCCCGATCTTCCGCACAAAGTGAACGTGTTCGATCCGAGCGGTCGGCTGCCGAAAGACCAGCTGTCCTGGCGATGAAACAGGCCCGGAGGCTCCGGGGCAGCCCGAATGGCGGAAAACCAGTCTTTTGGCGCTCAGGGTGAGGCCGTTCGCGCGAACCTGAGCGGCGGAATAACGGCAGAGGAGGGGTTTTTTGCCTCGTTAGAGGTCGGAAGCCCTGGTCAGGTTGATGCGGAAGCGATCTCTGCGGCGCTGATAGCGGCGGGTCATCTCCGAGGAGTTATGGCCGAGCTGTTTTTGCACATAGCGATCGTCGACCTCGGCCGACGAGGTCAACGCGCAGCGAGTGGCCGGCGAATTTGACGATGCGGGCCATTGTCGAGGAGCAGCGGGCAAGGCGCAGCAATGACGATGATCGAATTTTTCTCTTCAAAGGCGGGGTTCGAATAGGACAACTAGGACTAGCAGCCCCGCCAGCGCGTGTTCCTGCTGGCCGCTGTCCCAGCGTTAGCGCGAGGGCCTGGCTCCCACGCCCTGCATCGTCAGCGACCGATCGGGAGCACGGGCTGCTCCGCAGACTCGACTTCATATCAGCTGGCGCTAATTATCGTCCCCTGGGTGAAAAAACCTTAGAGGCGACATGCTGAAACCATCAAGGAAGAACAATGTTCGAGAGAGCCGACTTCTTTCTCTTTTTCGCAGCTATGGTGATCGTATCACAGTACGGCGGGTCACACGCAAACTTCATTCGTACCGAGATTGGCTCAGAGCCTTTGCCCTGACGCACCTCCCGACGAGCAAGGCTCATCACTGCAATGCCTGCGATCGCGATGTAGCGGCTTTTTACCGTTTCGGAGCGTACACTCTTATCTGCCCGCTTTGTCATGCCGTGGATCGTGAGCGGTTTTTGATTTGTGCTCTAGACCGTAGGCTTATCAAGTTGCCGGCGGGGCAGCTTGAAATTCTCCAGATTGCGCCGAGCGAGAAGGGTCTTTCAAAGAGACTCTCTCAAGCGGGCAATCTAATCAAAGCCGATTTCGAGCCGGGACGGTACGGGCCCGATACCGTGAAAATTGACCTGATGGACATGCGTCGCACCAGCGATCTCGATATCGTCGTCTTAAGTCATGTCATGGAACACGTACCTGATGATCGGCATGTGTTTCGGCAACTTTGGTCATCTCTTAAGCCCCGAGGGCAGGTCTGGATCCAGGTGCCGCTTATTTATCGCCAAACGATCGAAGCGACGCCATCTATGTCACTGAGCGAGCGGGACGAGCGCTTTGGTGGATCGGATCACGTGCGAGCCTACGGACCGGATATCAAGGAGCGTATCGAGGACGCCGGCTTTACGGTCACCCGAATAAATTCAGATCGTATACCCGCCGCGGATCGCGACCGGCTTGGGCTTCTCTCCGATACTCTCTTTGTGGCAGAACGGCCCGAGTAACCCAATTTGGAATGAAAGCATTGTTGCCACGCTTGTCCGCTTGGGCCTGCCTTCGGGCGCCGGGCCGGCTTTGCCCAGCCAACCCGGACGCGAGCGGACAGATTTGGTTCCGTGGGGCTCCATCTTCGAAACTGCGGCGACCGTTTTAAAGAAATCAAAAGGCTGCCGAAGGCGTCATCTTGGCGACGAGGCCATGATCGGCGAATCCCACCCCTCCGCGACCATGATCCGAGGGCTATCTCGCGCCTTGCCTCTCAAAAAGTGGTTTGTCTACCATGCGACGGAGCGTCGCGAGGAACATAAATCAACAGAAAAATCAATGCCTTAATGACTAGACCTTCGTTCCTTGATGCCTCGCAAACTTGTCTAGGTGCAGAATAGGAGCCGCGTCTACAACTGCTCGCGGCGCCAATGGCGCCCAAAAGGCATACGTCGACGAAGCTGGTGCACGACGAGGCACTGAGCATCCACAGCCTGCGGCGCCTCTACGCGTTGATGACCCGAAGCCGCCTTACGCATTGCCTGTTGACCCAGGCATATCTTCTCTGTCCGCACAAAAGGCATACAGTGGTATAAACAGGAGATATCGTCGGTTTCCAATCTGATAACGGATGAAGGGAGTTGAGTGATGTTCACGAACAGCAAACGTTTTTCGCGCCGTCGGTTCCTCGGCGTCAGCGCCGGCGCCTTCGCAGCCGGCCCGTTGGGCCCGTTTGTGCGAGCGGCATGCGCGCAGGTGACGACATTCAAGGCCGGCGTTATCACCTCGCTGTCGGGCGAGAACATCCTCGGCGGCAACCTGACCAAACGCGGTTACGACCTATGGGCGGAGGCCGTCAACGCCAAGGGCGGGGTTGAAGTCGCCGGCGAGCGTTTCAAGGTCGACATGTTCTACGGTGACGACCAAAGCAACCCCGCGACCGGCGCCGATGCCGCCGAGCGCCTGATCGTCCAGAATGAGGTCGACGTGCTATTCGGCCCTTACACCAGCGGCTCGACTATCGCCGTGCAGCCGATTTGCCAGAAGTACCAGGTGCCGATGATTTCCGGCTCCGCGGAATCCCCAAACGTCTGGAAGGCCAAGCCGGAATTCAACTTCGGCATCATCCCGGCCGTGGACACCACTGCGGGTAAATCGCTGGCCGTGCTGGCGAAACTGTCTAACCCCATGGCCAAGACGATTGCTGTGATCGGCGTCAACGAACCCTTCTCGAAGGAAACCGGCGAAGGTTTTCGCGACGGGGCCAACGAGGCCGGATTGGAAGTCGTCGCCTACGAATTGGTGCCGGCCTCTGGCGACCTTACCCCCGTCATCTCTAAGATCGCAGCGCTCAATCCCGATATCGTCGCCGTCGGCGGCCATGAGGAGCCGCTGATCAATGTCGTCAAGACCTCCAAGTCGCTGAACTTCCGGCCCAAGGCGCTGATAATGCACTATGGCGTCACCGACCCGGCCTTCGCCCAGGCGCTCGCCGCGGACGCCGACGGCACCTGCGGCGTCTCCGTGTGGCTGCCGTCAGTTTCATATAAGGACGACCTCTTCGGCACCGCAAAGGAGTTTGCCGAGATGGCGCAAAAGAAGTCCGGGCACGAGCCCGACTATACCGAAGCGGCCTGCGCGGCCAGCGGTCTCGTTTTCGGCGATGCCGTCAAGCGGCTTGGCAAGAAGCCGGGGCTCACGCCTGAAGACAGGGTGGCTCTTAAGGACGCGATAGCCGCGACCGACATCCAGACCTTCTACGGACCGATCAAGTTCGAGAAGGAAGGCAACCACTACCACGACAACGTCCAGCCGGTGCCGGTGCTGATCCAGATTCAGGGTGGCAAGACCGTAGCGGTGGGGCCGAAAGAGGCCGCGGCAGGGGACCTCACCTACCCGCTGCCAGCTTGGAAATAGCCGGTTCTGGACAGGGTGGGGGCGGCCTCGTCGCCATCACCCTTGCCCGGCGCAATGACGGTGGTTGCGCGTGCTCGGAAAATGACGGACCATGCTATCGTGTGTACGGCCGCTTTGCCGCGGCACTCCGCTCTTTCGTTGGCTGACGGACGGTTCCCGCGTTGGATCTATTCCTACAGACCTTGCTGAACGGCCTTCTGATCGGCGGCGTCATCGCCACTTTTACGATCGGTTTCCAGCTCGCTTTCGGCGTGCTGCATGTCATCGATTTCGCGGTGGGCGGCTGGGTCGTGCTGGGCGGCTATCTCGGCTACTATATGGGTGCCGGACTTGGTGTCGACGGATTCCTGGCGATCCCCGTGGCCTTCATGCTATTCGGCGCCATCGGCTATCTGATTGGGCCGATCCTCTACAATGTCCGCAACAGCCGCACGGCGCGGCCGGAATTGATGGCGCTGGCGTTGACCTTCGGCCTGTTCACACTGCTGCGCGGCGGCATGCTGACCGCGTGGGGCTTCAATACCCACAGCGTGCCGACCGTGTTGAGCGGAGAGAGCCTCGCCGTCGGCCCCGTGACGGTGCCACTGATCCGCGTGGCCGCGGCGGTCTTCGCGATCGCCATCGCCGGCGGACTGTTCCTGTTCCTCTACCGCACCCGCTATGGGTTGGCGATCAGAGCGACGGCTGAAAACCGGCAGAACGCCGCACTGATGGGCGTCAACATCCGCCGCCTCAGCGCCACTGTTTACGGGCTCTACGCAGGCATCACTGCCATGGCCGGCGTACTAATGGGTGCAATCTTTTCAGTGAACCCGGAAGTCGGCCTGCGCTATACTCTGTTCGCATTTTTCGTGGCTGTGCTTGCTGGCTTGGGCTCCGTCGGCGGTGCCCTCGTCGCCGCGCTGCTGCTCGGCGTCATCGAAGCCTTCGTCGCGACCTATGTCGGGTCGAGCTATTCGCTGCTGGCGATCTTCGGCACCCTATTCCTCGTCCTTCTCGTGTCTCCGCGCGGGATCCTGCGGCACGGCTTGTGAGGCGGGACATGAAGCCACGCTGGGCCGTCCTCCTCCTGCTGATCGCCGTAATCGTTGTGCTGGCGCTGCTGCCGATGCTGGTCAACAACTACTGGCTGCGCATTGCCACCGGCGCGCTGATGTGGGCGGGGCTGGCCTGCTCCTGGAACATGCTCGGCGGCTATGCCGGCTACATCAATTTCGGCCATTCGGCCTTCTTCGGGCTCGGCGCCTATGTTACGGCGCTGCTGATGGGCGACAGGCTCGCCTGGCCCTTCTTCGCCACCCTCCCGGCCGGTATCGTGGTGACGGCGCTGTTTGCCATCATCATCGGCGCGCCGACGCTGCGCCTGCGCGGCGCCTATTTCGCCATAGCCACCTGGGCCTTCGCCGAGGTGCTCATACAGTTCGCCTCGGTGATGGACTTCACCGGCGGCATCGGCGGTATTGGGCTGCCGCCCTTTCTTGACGAGCGCTTCTTCTACTTCGCCATGTTCGGCGCGGCTGCGCTCACCTATCTCATTACGTGGGCGCTGTTCGAGCGCTCGCGTTTCGGGCTGAAGGTCAAGGCACTGCGCGATCATGAGCCGGCGGCCGAGGCTATCGGTATCAATACTTCGCTGGTCAAGCTGCAGACCTTCGTGCTCAGTGCCGTCACCGCCTCGGTATTCGGCGCGATCTTCGCCTACTGGGTCACGTTCATCAATCCGAAAAGCGTCTTCGGCGGCGACATCACCGATCAGATGGTGGTGATGGTGCTGCTGGGCGGGCTGGGCAGCCTGTGGGGGCCGGCATTGGGCGGTGTGGCGCTCTTTGTCGTAAACCGCATCATCTGGATGTATTGGGGTGACACCGCCTTCTATATCGCCATATTGGGCGCGGCCATCGTGCTGGTGGTGCTGTTTCTGCCGAACGGCATCGTCGGCATGTTTTCGAGGCGCGTGGCCAAGTCTGGCGCCGTGCTGGACAAGGCGGTCGGCAATCTTGTCGGCGGCGGCCCGGGACGGCCCAGTTGAGCGCCGCCGAGGGCAAAACGGCTGGCACCGGCGAACCTATTCTCGTCGTGCGCGAACTCCACTGCCATTTCGGCGGCATCAAGGCCGTCAACGGTGTCTCCCTGGACGTCGGTCGGCGCGAGATCGCCGGCCTGATCGGACCTAACGGGTCTGGCAAGTCGACTCTGTTCAACCTGATATCGGGCACGGTGACGCCGGATCGTGGCCAGATCCGCTTCGACGGTCACGAAATCGGCGGCCGAAAGGCTCACGCGATCGCGCGGCTGGGGCTTGCTCGCACCTTCCAGATTCCGGCCATGTTCGACAATATGAGCGTCACCGAAAACCTGCTGGCGGCTGCGGCCGAGGGCCACTGGCAGGGCGCGCGCGAACGGGCGGCCGATACGCTGGCGCTGCTCAAGCTGGAGCATGTCGCAGACAACCGCGCATCCGATCTTTCGGGCGGCCAGCAGAAACTGCTGGAGTTCGGGCGCGTTGTGATGCGCCAGGCCTCGCTCATTCTGCTCGACGAGGTGACAGCGGGCGTGCATCCCAGCATCCGCAAGATCATCGTGGAGGCCATCGCGCGGCTGCGCGAGCGCGGCACCACCGTCCTGGTCATCGAGCACGACATGGAAATGGTGCGGAACGTGTGCGACCGCATCATTGTCATGGATGCAGGCCGTGTCGTGGCCACCGGGCCTTTCAACGACATCGTTCGCAATTCGGAAGTTATGCAGACCTATCTGGGGCGGCCACAATGAGCACCACGCTCACCGCCGACAACATCGTCACCGGCTACGGCAAGCAGGAGATCGTCCATAGCGTCTCGCTGAGCGCGGAAGCTGGCAAGATTACCTGCATCTTCGGGCCGAACGGCAGTGGCAAGTCGACCCTGCTCAAGGCCATTGTCGGCGCGCTGCCGGTGTGGAGCGGTACGGCGCGCCTGGGTGAATCAACACTCTCCAACCTTGCCGTCCATGAAGTGGTGCGCCAGGGTCTGGTGTTGATGCCGCAGGGCGGCGGTGTGTTTCCGCGCCTGACAGTGATGGAGAATTTGCGCATGGGTGGCTACGCCATCGCAGACCGGCGGATAGTCGAGCAGCGCATCGAGGCGCTGATCGAGCAATATCCCTCTTTAGCACGGCGGCGGCGTACCGCGGCCGGTTCGCTTTCGGGCGGCGAGCAGGCAATGCTTGCGCTGGCGCGGGCACTGGTTTCGGAACCGCGCTTCATTCTGCTGGACGAGCCTTCCGCCGGATTGTCGCCGGCCATGGTCATCGAGACGCTCGAACGCATTACCACCCTCACCGCGCACGGCATTGGCATCGTGATGGTGGAGCAGAACATCCGCGAGGCGATGCCGATTGCGGACAAGCTTTACATCCTGGCGGCCGGCGAAAAGCGCTTCGAGGGGACGCGTCGGGACGTGCGCGACGACCGGCAGATCATGGAAATCTATATGGGGGGAGCGTGAGAGAAGCGGTCGACACCCCAGCGCGAGTTGCAAATGCCAAATGTGGCTTGGCGGTTAGTTGTAAGAAGGCGGTCATTTTCGGCAGTCAATTGGGAGAATGATCAGGCTGAGTTCGTTGTCGTACAGAAGTTCAAGCCTGCTGCTCAGAACCTGAACACTCGCCCTGTGGCCGACTTGGCGAGACCTTTGCGTCGAGCAACATTTCCGTTCTCATATCCAACTCCCGTCGTTCGTTTCGTGGAATGCCGAAGATATCGCCGCAAAGGGAATATTCAGATCACCGGCCCGGCGCTTCGCCGAAGCCACCGGCAGGATCGTCCTTGCCAAAGCGAGCGTTGAAGTCCGCCATGAACTCAGGTGCATAAGCATTGGTCTCCTTTGATCGTGCTGATGACGCGCAGGCGCAGTGCCTTCACAAGCCGGTCCTGGAGTGTCTGATGGCGCGCTCAACACGTCCTTTGGCAACCGGCACGCGTCCGCCTGCAGAATAATAGAGAGATGGTCCCGAAATGGATGTTGCGTAGGAGCCCGGGATCGACGGGCGTCACTGCAGCACTTCTTGATGGACTATCATGTCCGCGGCCCGCTGGCCGATCATCATACTGGGCGCATTGGTGTTGCGGCCGATCAACTTCGGCCGCGTCCAGGAGGGCAAGGGCCGCAAGGACCGCCACTCCACGATGTCGCCGCGACTGCACGAACTGCTCCGCGTCTGGTGGCGTGAGGGCGACGACGGGGCATGAAGCTGCCGCAGCTTGCCTGTTTCCGCGCCGAAACCCCGGTCACTGACGGGAATCAGCTACGCGTAGGAGCACCGCGCCAGTTTTGGCGCTTAGGTTCTGCGAATTTGCAGAGGTGCCGGTCGATGGTCTTTCCGCTGAGGCAGAGCTCATGAGCGATCACCTTATTCGACCTGCCGGTCGCCACCAGCCGCAGCACGTGCAGCTCGCGTGGCGTCAGCCCGAAACCAATCTCCGGTGATGCAACTGATCTCTGAGAATCGATCCTCGGGATATCGGATGCGGCACCCAACGCTTCGAACGCTCCCGAAGCGGAGCGCATGCGCCGCGGCTGTGATCGGCGAGTGCCCATCGGAATCTCGCCACACTTGTCACTCCAGAGTAGATGTCCGATCCTATTCTATCGCACGAGCAGCCAACTGGTTTACAATTGCTCCAACTGTCGCAACTATGGAGGAAGCCGATGCAAGAGGCCCTCGTCGTCCGCCGCGAGACACACATCCCGGCGCCCCCCGCTGCGCTGTTTGCCCTCCTGACCGATCCGGAGAAGATCCTGCGCTGGATGGGAACGGAGGCGCAGCTCGAGCCGCAGTCCGGCGGGCTCTATCTCGTCAATGTTACCGGGGCTCGCGTCGCTCGCGGCACCTTCCGGGAGGTGGTGCCGGTGCACCGTCTGGCATACAGCTTCGGCTGGGAAGAGAGCGATGAGGTGCCGCCGGGATCGAGCCTGGTTGAGATCGATCTGATCGAGCAGCCGGACGGAACGCTGCTGCGCCTGACCCACACCGGCCTGCCCAATGCCGAGCAATGCGCCGGCCATGCGGAGGGCTGGGCTCATTACCTCGGCAGGCTGGGCGAGGTTGCAGCCGGGCGTGATCCCGGCCCGGATCCCAAATACGGCCACACGGGCAGGGGGTGACGGCCTTCCGCGCGCGATATCGCCGCCCGTGAGCCCGTTGCAATTTGACGGCGGACGCCGGCTCGCAGGGCGGGTCGAACCCGGCGCCATCGAGGATCGGACCGTACCAGCGCCGGGGGCGGGGGGAGGATAGATCGGCGGGCCGGCTGCGCATCGTCACGGCGCGGATGACAGGCCGGGTGCGGTGGCCGCATAATCGCGCCATGGATCTGCCCGCGCCTCTCGCCTGGCTGGTGGACGAGGCCGGCGCCTCGGCCGCCCCCGATCGGTTTCTGGCCGAGCTCGGCGGCCGACTTCTGGCTGACGGCCTGCCGCTGGCCGGCGGCGCGCTGACGCTCGCGGTGCCGCATCCCATCATCACCCGCCGCACCTGGCTTTGGCGGGCGGAGACAGGGGCGGTGATCGAGGCGCTGAGCTTCGCCGGCGGTCCGCTCGGCCAGGCCGGGCGCGACTGGCTGGCGGAGCTCGGCCCGGTGCAGGAGGGCCCGGTTGGCCGGGCGCCGGATAGTCCGGTGCTGGGCTGGGCTGGAACCCGGCCGTTCGGCCCCGCCGAGGCTGCCCGGCTGCGCCAGGCCGCGCGCTTCGCCGCGGCGCCCCTTGCCGCACTTGCGGCGCGGGCGGCGCTGACAGCGCTGCTCGAGGCTTATCTCGGCCGGCGCAGTGCCGCCCGGGTGCAAGGCGGGTCCCTGCGCCGCGGCACCGGAGAAACCATTCGCGCCGCGCTGCTCTATGCCGACCTGCGCGGCTTTACCGCCCTGTCCGAGTCAACCGAGCCCACGACGGTGATCGCCGCGCTCGACGCCTGGTTCGACCGCGTCGCCGGCGCGGTGCACGCCTTTGGGGGCGAAGTGCTGAAATTCATCGGCGACGGCATGCTGGCGATTTTCCCGGTCACCGCTGCGCCGGCCGATGCCTGCGAGGCGGCGCTGCGCGCCGTCGTCGCCGCCCGCGCCGGCATGGCCCATCTCGATGCGGGGCGGCAGGCGCAGGGCCTGCCCCGGCTGCCGTTCGGCGCGGCGCTGCATCTCGGCGAGATGCTGTGGGGCAATATCGGCGCGGTCGACCGGCTGGATTTCACCGCCATCGGCCCCGCGGTCAACCTGGTCAGCCGGCTGGAGGGGCTATGCCGGCCGCTCGGCCGCTCGGTGCTGATCTCGGGCGCGCTCGCCGCCGAGATCACCACACCGCTGGTGCCGCTGGGCGAACACGTGCTGCGCGGCATCGCCGCGCCCTGCACCGTCTTCACCCTGCCGGATGCGTAATCGCGGTCCTGCGGGGCGGCGGCGTCAACCGCAGATTTGGTTAGCTTGATTTTGGCCATCTAGTCGTCTCCGAACGTCAAAAACTAGGAGCAGAATAGGGGCACTCAGACCACTGCTCCGGACTACTGCCGCGTGCTAGAGAAAGGTCGAAGGCTCAAGAACGCAAGCTAAGTCCTTGCATCGTAGTGTCTTTTCGCATTTTTACTTGCAAACGGCGGACATGAACTTAGACGAAATTGGCGGGCTCTTAGTCGGCTTCCGCCCCCCTTCGGCGTCTGCATCCGGTACGGTTTCATCAAAGATGACCGACCAGACAACATCCATCAGCCTGCGGCGCCTGACGCCAGGATTGTCACTTGGGGGAAGGCCGGACTGGCGCCCTGAGCATTTGTGGCGCAACTGCGACGCATGGCATGTGCATGGAATGGCGCGAAGACACCGTCCTCGGGCAAGGTGCGGCAACGCTATCATGTCACGATGATAGCCATCAATTCGCTCTTCTGCCGTGCAGACTTTGGTCTTCCGCTTGATTGGCGCGAACGCGACTTCCTATTCCAAGCGCGCTCGAATGCTTAGGCTCAGGTTTAAGGTGGCGGCGCATTGCGGTCTGGGCAATCAAAGGTTGAGCCTTCTTCACATGGAGAAGGCTGATCGCCAACGCCGCCATAACGTTCAACGAGTTTTGCGAATCCGTAGGCGAAGGCGGAAAGAAGAGCCAGGATACTATTCGGATGGCCATAGGGGATCGTAACAGGATCCCACATTGGATGTCGCAATTCCTCCGCTGCCGCTAGTGCGTCAATTTGAAATTTGACCTTTGCCGTGTCGCATCCGGTCCCGGCTCCTATATGCTTAGCGGAGGTACGCAGGAGACGTGGGTCATGAGCGTGACGTCTGATAAGCCCGAGCATGTCGCTACCGCTTTTGCGAACGCTTGGAACCGGCATGACATGGATGAGTTTGCGTCTCTGTTCGCTTCCGATGCTAATTTCGTTAACGTCGTAGGTGTTTGGTGGAAGAACCGATCCGAGATCGAAGCGGCGCACCGAGCCACCCATGACACCATGTTTCGGGATAGCCGATTAGAAGGCGATATCTCGTCGGTTGTGGAATTGGCTCCGGGGCTTGCTTCTGTTCATTACACTTGGACGCTAACGGGAGCATTTGCTCCGGACGGCTCCCCGGCCGGGGTTAGGAAAGGCATATTGCTTCTGATTGTCCAAGAAGGGCAGTCGGGATGGCGAATCAAGGTGGCTCAGAACACGGATATTGTTCCAGGCGCAATCGCCCCAGCCGGCTCGAAAGGCTAGCTCGCGTCAACCAGAGGCGGAACAGGGCGTCCGCCAGCGAGCCTGACCACCAATACGTATGCGTGCCGGAATGCCGAATTCGACTGGTTTGATCCTCGTCACCGAGGCCGTCAACGCCACGCGTACCGAATTCCTGGTCTTCGCCAAGGCCCATGGCGCCATGGACCTGAGGGTACCGGCCGAGGTGGGCGTCGTTGCGAAAGTGACTATCCTCGGCTCAGGCAAACTCGATTTCTCCGCCGTGACAAAATGGTGAGCGGCGAAGACATGAAGCCCGAGCGGCTTGACAATAGCCGACTGAGGAAGTCGGCGTGTTTGCCCAATCACATGCAACTAAGGCCATCTTGGCTCAAAGGTAGCCTTTGGCCGAGGTCGGTTCTGAATTGAAGCCGGCCTACATCTATCACGAAGTGAATGGCAGTTTTGCGCTTTAATATCGGCCGCAGAGGCGGATTTGCTTTCGCCAAAAGCCAGACATCGCAGCTGACCATGCTGAAGGTCGCGCCCGCACCACCTGCCGACCTCAGCACCTCTAAGCGCAAACGTCTGGTGTAATGCCCGATGCGCGCGCTCGCAGGCCATCTCGCTGTTACATCGCCGTGACAAAAGCACCGCCACGGTGGCGTCAACCGGTTACACAGGGCAAGAAATATCTCCGGCCTTCTGGGAGTGACGTGTCAGCGTCTCCAGAGGCTGCGTGGGCGCGGCGACTGGAACGCTCCACGCCTCGCAAGAGGGATAGCGAAACCTCGTGAAGGCAAGGTCGAGCTGCGTTCTGCGTTCTATATCGGCGGCGGGCGGCGACCGGAGAGATGGATACCATGCACATGGGGCGTCTGGAAGTTGGCAGGACACGGACACGGGGCGGCCCGCGTGCAGGCGCTTGGCTGAGCGATGCAATGACCACGCAGCGCCACCTCGCAGCGATCCTGGCTTGCGACGTGGTCGGCTATTCGCGCCTGACGGAGCGCGACGAGCGCGGCACGCTCGAGCGGCTGAAGATGTACCGCAAGGACCTCCTCGAACCGCTGGTCTCTGTGCACCAGGGTCGGATCGTCAAGCTCACCGGCGACGGCATGCTGTGCGAGTTCGCGAGCGTCGTTAACGCGGTGACCTCGGCAATGGCGATTCAGCAGGCCCTGGCAGAACATGAGGCGGAGATGCCCGAGGAAGAGCGGATTCGCTTGCGCATCGGTGTCAATCTCGGCGACGTGGTCTGCGAGGAGGACGGCGACCTCTATGGTGACGGGGTCAACATCGCCGCCCGACTCGAAAGCATCGCCGATGCCGGCACCGTGGTCGTCTCCGGCACCGCGTACGACCACCTTCAGGGCAAGCTCGATTGCGGCTTCAGGCCGCTCGGCAACCTGCGCCTCAAGAACATCGAGCGGCCCGTGCGCGCCTACCGCGTCGAGTCCGACGCCAGCGCCTCGGTGGCTGCATCGCCTCCCTTGCCCGAGAAACCCTCGATCGCGGTCCTGCCTTTCACCAACATGAGCGGCGACCCCGACCAGGAATACTTCGCCGACGGGCTGGTGGAGGACATCATCACGGGATTGAGTCGGGTGAACTCCTTCTTCGTGATCGCCCGCAACTCGTCCTTCACCTACAAGGGCCGGGCGGTAGACCTGCGCCAGGTCGGGCGCGAGCTGGGCGTCCGCTACGTGCTAGAAGGCAGCATCCGCAGAGCAGGATCGCGGGTGCGTATCAGCGGGCAGCTGGTGGACGCGATCAGTGGGCACCATGTCTGGACTGACCGCTTCGAGGGCGATGTGAGCGACATCTTCGACCTGCAGGACAAGGTGACCGAGAGCGTCGTCGGTGCGGTCGAACCGAGCATCCGGCTGCAGGAGATCAAGCAGGCGCGCATGAAACCGACCGAGTACATCAGCGCCTACGACCTCTACCTTCGCGCGCTGCCGCGCTTCTACAGCATGACGCGCGAAGGCTTTGCCGACGTGCGCCGGCTCACCAACGAGGCGCTCAGCATCGACCCTGGCTTCAACTTGGCGAAGGCACTCGGCGCCTATATCCGCAGCCTATCCGTGAGCCAGTGCTGGCACGAGCCCGACGATATCCGAGTTGCCGCGCGCATGGCGCGAGAGGTACTGGCGGAAGCGCGCGACGATCCCACGAGCCTACGCTTCGCCGCGCAGGTGATCGCCTACAGCGCGAAGGACTACGAGATGGCGTTGCGCACGATCGAGCGATCCCTGCTGCTCAACCCCAATTCGGCGCAGGGCCATACGGGCAGCGGCTGGGTGAACGCACATTCCAGCCGCCCGCTCGTCGCCATCGAGCACTTTCACAGGGCAATGCGGCTGAGCCCGATCGACCCCGAGAAGGGCATCGCGCTCTCCGGCATCGGGATGAGCTACCTGATGCTCGAGCGCTACGAGGAAGCGCTGGCATGGGGAGAACGCGCGCTGCACGAGATGCCGAACTACGGCTCCTCGCACCGGGTGGTGATCATGGCGCTGGTCGAACTCAACCGGCTGGACGAGGCGCAGGCGGCGGCGCGGCGTCTTATGAAGGCGTTCCCGACCTACACGCTCACCCTGCAGAGACAGATCAACCCGTGGCTGGACGAGGTGTTCGCCGAGCGTTATGTCGAGGCGCTGGGCATCTCCGGCGTGCCAGAGTGATCGTCGCAGTTGCAAAGATGCCCGGCGAGGCGACGTTCCCTTGAGCTGCGTCGCTTCTGGAAGGCCAGTTCTCTGGCGGCTTGTCTTAGGACTGAGCGCGTAGAGCAGCGTGAACAGCCGGCGAGCTCTCCGTTGAATTCGCGTCGAACTTCCGGTTTCGATCCGCTTCTTATAAGGCAACAGGCAACCTCCGGGCGGTTCAGATCCTGCTTGGGCACACCGAGATCGAGAATACGGTTCGCCATCCGGATGTCGAGGTCGGGGACGCGCTCACATCGCCGAGGGAACCGAGATCTGATCACGATGGCCTCTCGACTTCGCGGAGAGGTCATCATGTTCTGAAAAGCCACCGCTCAGTTACTGGGCTCGATTTCCGCAATGCGTCGCATCACAGCCGTTCGGCATGGAAGATGGTCATCCCGAAAACCGCCGGTCCACTGTCGCCCATCAAAGGCGGAACTATGCGGCGTTGAGGCGCTAGGCGAATTTGCGCCTCGTCTCGGCGGTTGAGACGAGCTCTGCTACTTCCTGAAAGCGGTCGCTAGCGGCGATCACAAGCCAGATCCGGCCGAGCACCCAGAGGGAAAGCGCCCACCGGAGCAGCAGCCAGAGATGCGGTGTTGGCATTTTCGGGCCCCCTGAATCCGGCCCGGCTGAGTTTGATGGAGAAGTTCGAACAGGCGCCAGGCATTAATCGGCAGCAGCACCAGTTCCATCAGGCTCAGGGTAGGCTGCCGATGAGGGGCGCCATAGGCGGCAAAGCACAAACAGCTCAGCACCGCCGTTATGCGCAGCCACAGCATGGCTTCATTGAGGCTTCATTGAGTAGGTGAGAACGGCGAAGAAGCTTCCGAGGAAGCCGATCGTCTCGGTCCAGATCATGATCATATTTCTTTGGTTGAGTGAAGCCGGTGGGCCTTGGTCAGCCGGAGAAGCCGCCGTCATCGAGAAAACGTCTCCGCGTCCGCCGTTCCTCTCCTGGTCGCGGCTGGCACTGACCACGACCGAGCATTGGCCCCGGCTGCGCACATGTCCTCAAAAGTCTGCGCCATGGCGGAGAAGTAACGATTGTCGTGGATGGGCGGCATCAGTCCGACCAGGCCCGATCGCGAGCCTCCCAAGCCCCGCGCCTGCAGATTGGTAGTGTACTGGTGGCGTTCGGCGAGGCTGAGAATTGTTTCCGCCGCCGCAATCCGATGGCGCTTGCACGGCGACACGCTTCCTTCACCGGCCTGATAATCACGGCGAACTCGGAGCCGATCGCCTCGATCGACAGCCAATACGCGGCGTCAAGACGATAAGGCGATCCGGCTCGGCATGATCGCGGCTGCGCTTGCGCCCGTTCCGGCCCGCTCGCATGCGATCAGCCCGCTGGCCGACAAGGCGAAGGTGCGCCTCGATACGTGAGTCTGGTCGGCATCGATCCACGGAATGATGCTTGACCTCAAGTTAACTTCAGCTTGTACCAATAAGTTGTACGGATTGAAGGAGTATCGTCAATGCTGACCAACATTGATCTTCAGGGACTTCGTGTAGCAGTCACCGGCGGCACGTCCGGCCTAGGACTGGCGCTTGTCCGGCAGCTTGCCAGAGAGGGTGCGTTCGTCGCCTTCGTTGCCCGCACTGCCGCGAACGTCGAACGCATCGCTGACGAGACGGGCGCACATGGCATCGTCGGCGACGTCGGCAAAAAGGACGACATCTACCCGATCGCGTTGCAGGTCACCGCGAGCCTAGGCGGGCTCGACGTTCTGATCAACAATGCGTCGAGCCTCGGGCCCGTTCCACTGGCGCTCCTTGCCGATACCGAGTGCGAGGAGCTGGAAAAAGCGCTCGCGGTCAACCTCGTCGGCGCGTTCCGGCTGACGAAAGCACTGTTCGGTGCACTTGCCGCGTCCGCGCGCGAGGACCGTGGCGCGCTGGTGATCAACATTTCCAGCGACGCGGCGGTGAACGCTTATCCCGGCTGGGGCGCGTATGGTGTGAGCAAGGCCGCTCTTGCTCACCTGACGGCGATTTGGGACGAGGAGGCGAAGGCCGACGGCATCCGGCACCTCGCGCTCGACCCCGGCGATATGGACACCCCGCTGCACGCGCTGGCGCTTCCTGACGCCGATCCGTCGACATTGAAGCGTCCCGACCTGGCTGCTGCCGAGATCATCGAAAAGATGCTCGATACGTTGCCTAGCCGGCGCAACACTTCTCGCCGAGACACGCGGATGATTGCCGCCGACCGTCCGGATCGGCGCGCCGCCAGGCTGCTCGTCGTGGAGGCGGACGGCGCGACGCGCGACCTGCCGCGCACTGAACTCGCGATACTGTTCGATGCCGGCGATCTGGTCATCGCCAATGACGCCGCGACCTTGCCTGCCAGCTTGCGCGGCACGCACCTTCCCAGCGACGAGGCGATCGAGATCCGCCTGGCAGGCTGGCTGACATTTCCCGACCCAACCAACTTCCTGGCGATTGCCTTCGGCGCGGGCGATCACCGCATGCGCACGGAAAATCGGCTGCCTCCGCCCCCGCTATCACCAGGCGATCACCTCCGGCTCGGCCGGCTTGAAGCCGTCATAGAGCGCCTTCTCGACCATCCTCGCCTTCTCGAATTGCGCTTCCGAGGCGACCGCGCAGCGGTGCTTGCAGGAGTGGCGCAGCACGGCCGGCCGATCCAATATGCGAATGTTCGCGAACCGTTGGCACTTTGGAATGTTTGGACGAAGATTGCCGCCGGGCCGGTGGCGTTCGAGGCGCCATCGGCAGGGTTCGCACTCGACTGGCGCACGCTCCAGGCCTGGCGTCGGCGAGACGTGGGCTTCGCAACACTCACGCATGCCGCGGGCGTGTCTTCCACCGGGGACCCCGCGCTCGACTTGCGCCTCCCTTTCGACGAGCCGTACCGCATCCCCGAGCGCACGGCGGCCCAGGTCGCGCGAGCGAAGCTCCGCGGAAGCCGCATTATCGCAATCGGCACGAGCGTGGTGCGCGCGCTTGAGGCAGCTGCCAACCCCGACGGCAATGTGCGTGCCGGAAACGGCATTGCGAACGGGCGCATCGCGCTGGGCACCCCACTTCGCGTGGTCGATGCGATTCTAACAGGCGTCCACCAGCCCGGCGAAAGCCATTTCGAGCTGCTGCGCGCCTTTGCCGACGATGCTCTGCTCGCCAAGGCCTCCGCGGCCTTCGCCGAGCACCGATATCGCACGCATGAATTCGGCGATTCCATGCTGCTCAATCGCCAACGGCTGGATCGATCGCGGACAGAACCAGGAAGTGCGCGAGACGAAGCCTCTACTCTAGGCGATCCGATGATCTTGGATTTCCAAGGCTTTCGAAAACGACATTTTGATTAAGTAATTCATCTAAAACAACTATTTTGACACTAGTAACTTCGACTCTAGGGGTCCGGAGTTCGAATTTCGCCGCCGGGAGTCACGCGCGAGCTGCGGCTGAGACGCGGATAGGCCCGCGCCCTGTGCCGCGGTGATCGCCACCACGTCACCAATGCCTATTCGCCGCGCCAGGGTGAGCCGGGAGCGACGATGGCGGTATTCAAGTTGACGCTAATACAATATTGCCTACGCTCCAACGTTGGGCGATAGTGTGCGTCGGGAGGCAGGAGGCCATAGTTGGCTTTAGCTTAGACTTTGCCCAATCACGAGAGAATACCTTGCAGCTCGTGAATCGGTTCAAGGCAGCAGCTTGTGCTTCAGCCTAGGCGGAAGATGCCAGGTGGATCGTCTCTTCCACTGTAACGTTGCGTGGTTGGGAAGCAATTCGGCAAGCCTTTTCACAGAGCGAAGACAGGGATCTCGCTTGCGCAATACAGGAACTCAGCAATTACCCTGATGTTTGGGCAGGATGCCTTCGATGCGCCATGACGACCAGGAAACTGGGAGGCGACGCGTGAAGTCTTGGTAAGGGCAGCTGGCAGCGTAGTGGTGGCGTCGGCGATCGCGTGAACGCCCGGGCTCCAGACAGTGTCGAGGAGACAGCGGATGAGGCAACTCGAATTTTTCTATTTCCTTGGGAGTGGTTATGCATACCTCTCCGTCGTGCGTATCGGCCCTTTGGCGAGGGACGCTGGCATTACCGTCAGATGGCGTCCATTCAATGTCCGCACCGTCATGGCGGAAAACAACATTGCGCTTCGCCCGCAGACCGCCAAGGTCAAATACATGTGGCGTGACGTGCAGCGCAGGGCGCGAACTCACGCGCTACCCTTCGTAAATGCACCCACTGGCCAACCGACCCCGACCTTCTGGCCAACAGGGTTGCAATGGTCGCCGCGGAAGGCGGCTGGTGTGAGGACTATACAATCGAGAGCTTCAAGGCTTGGTATTTGGAGGGCGTGGCCCTCGGCGACAGAGCCCACCTTGAACACGTGCTTCGGCCACTCGGCAAAGACGTGGATGCAGTGATCGCTCAGGCCAACGCACCCGCCGCCCACGAGCGGCTCAAGATGGAAACCGATGCGGCGCGCGAATACGGAATTTTCGGTTCGCCTGCGTTCGTGGTAAATGGCGAAACTTTTTGGGGAGACGACCGGCTCGAAGAAGCGCTTTCTTGGGCAACCGGTCGGCATCGGTTGCAAGATGTCCATTAGCACGGAAGTGCGCGAGCCCCTTGGATCCGCCAATCGTGGCTGACCTGCCCTGTTTGTCCGCTATGAGCGAATTCGCCAAGGTGATGGTCGTTTCTGGCCGGCGGCGGAAAATCTGAAGAAGATCGCAGGGCAGATGGAGGGCAGCGGTCCAGACCGGCCGCAACGTCGAAAAAGCTATCTCGAGATACTCGAAGCGACCGTTCGTGATCCACTCGACGTTGGGAAATCAACGAATCTGCCGAACTAGGGGGCGAGAGCGAATCCACAGTCCCTGGCGGCTTTCTAAACGGCAGGAATGCGATTCTGTCGCCGCATGGACGCCAAGCTTGGCCCCGACGATCTGCATTGATAATAATGCAGATTTGCATTATCTTATTGCGATGAACAGGAAATGTTTAATATGACAACGTTGACAGTGACGACAAGGGGACAGGTGACGTTCCGCAAGGACGTGCTGCAACATCTGGGCATCAAGCCGGGCGAGAAGATCGAGCTTGATCTGCTGCCCGACGGTCGGGCGGAATTGAAGGCGGCACGGGCGAAAGGGTCATTCCGGGACCTCCACGGCTTCCTCAGAGGCAAGACGAACGGCCAGGTGCTCAGCATCGAGGAGATCAACGAGGCGATAGCGGAAGCGGGCGCCGCGGCCGGGTCCGGCAAGGAATGAGGGTTACGGCCGACACGAATGTGCTGCTGCGCGCCTATGTCGCCGATGATGAGGGGCAGGCGGCCGTTGCCGTCGACCTGCTGGCCAAAGCGGACATCGTGGCCGTGAGCTTGCAGGCCTTGTGCGAGTTCGCCTGGGTT
This sequence comes from Mesorhizobium sp. M1295, assembly GCF_040318135.1. Lineage (NCBI taxonomy): Bacteria > Pseudomonadati > Pseudomonadota > Alphaproteobacteria > Hyphomicrobiales > Phyllobacteriaceae > Mesorhizobium > Mesorhizobium sp. M1295. The sequence continues at coordinate 27,839 of NZ_JAMYLU010000020.1, read as the reverse complement.
CTGGCCAGGCAATACCAGACAGAGCGCGAAAATATTGCCGCGGCGATCCGGGCGTTGCTGAACACCGCGAATGTTGTCGTCAACCGGCCGGCAGTTGAGGCAGGGCTGTCAGTCCTCGATGCCGGCGGCGATTTCGCGGACGGCGTGATCGCTTTTGACGGCGGCTGGCTTGGCGGGGAGACTTTCGTCTCGTTTGACCGGAAGGCCGCCAAACTGCTTTCGGCGCAGGGACAATCCGTACAGCTTCTTTCCTAAGTTTTCCGCGGTGGTCTTTCGCACTGCGCTGTCGCGTCTGTTAGAGGCTGCTGCGAGGAATCGAATTCTGTTTGTCCCGTGCCACAATCATCTAGGTGCGGCAGGCAGGAGAGGCAGGTGCCAAATCTGATTGCGCGTGCCGGGAGTGCAGCTTTCCATAGTGAACTGTGCGCCGTCATGCGCGGTCAAGCATAGGCCGGAAGCACGACTCCTAAGTTGGCCGCCAGTATGATCCCAGCGTTGATTGCTTCCCTGCTGGCAGGAATGGACGATCACGTTCGAACCGGGTAGCCGGACATTGGGGGTGTTTGTGTTCAGCAACACCATTCCGGCCAATCCCTCAACGGGATGACGAGAGCGGCGAACTGGGAGTCCAGCCGCTCAGATCTTCACCGACCCGGCGGCCAAGCCCGCGAGGAAATAACGCTGTGCAATCAGATACAGGATCAGAAGCGGGAGCGATCCCAGCACGCTCATCGCCATCATCTCGTTCCATTCGAACGCATGTTGGCCCATTAGCAACTCGATACCGATTGGAACGGTCCGCATGTCTGTCGACTTCGTCAAAGTGAGCGCAAAGAGGAACTCATTCCACGCCAATAGAAACGTATAGACCGCAGTCGCTACGATGCCAGGCACTGAAAGAGGGATAACCACACGCCACAGCGCTGTCCAACTTGACCCCCCATCGACCAACACCGCCTCATCGAGTTCCCTTGGCAGGGTATTGAGGTAGCCCGTCATCAGCAGAATTGCGTAAGGCAAGGTGAATACCATGTAGGTTAGAATCAGCGCGAAGTAGGTGTTGAAAATACCGAAGGCGACGACCATGCCGAAATAGGGAATGAGAAGTGTGATTGGCGGGACGGTCTGTGTGCTGATGATAAAGACGTTGAGCGTATTCTTAAAACGGAATGAATAGCGGCTGAAGCCATAGGCCGTAAGAACGGCGACCAGCAGCGTCAGAAGCGTTACCACTCCCGCGACGAGATAGCTGTTGAGAAAGAAGCGCACCTTGACCGGATCATTGAAGATCGAAAGGTAGGCTACGTTGGTGAAATGGTCGGGCAGCAGCCTCGGCGGTAGGGCAAAGATCTCGGTGTTCGATTTCAACGAAGTGAAAAACATCCACAGGATGGGAAAACCTGCAAAGACCAGACCGGCCGCGAGCCCCAGATATGTCAGTACGGTGGGCAATACGGTGTTTTTGAAAGAAGAGCGCTTTGCCATTGCCGGTCACCTGGCCTTCTGGTGTTTGATGTAGAAGTAAGTCGCGCCCATCGAGATGATCAGGATGAAGATCGCGCTCGCCGAGGCTTGTGAAAATTCGTAACTCGAAAACGCAAGCTTATAGGTATATGTGCTTAGCACCTCGGTCGCATGGATCGGGCCACCGCCCGTTGTCATCCAGACCAGCGGGAAGACCTGCATCGTCCAGATGAAATCCAGCAAGGCGATGCTGATGATGATCGGCATCAGCTGCGGAATCGTGATGTACCGGAACTTTTGGAACTCATTGGCCCCATCGATGCCTGCGGCCTCGTAAAGGTCCTTGGGGATGCCCTGCAGACCGGCGAGCAAGCTGACCATGTAAAGCGGGTATCCCGCCCAGATGTTCGCAAACGTCAACGCATGGAGCGCGGTTTTCGTCGAGGAGAACCACTCGACCTTGAAGTTGACGATATGGAGCGCCATCAGGATGCTGTTGACCACGCCGTTGGGATCCAAAAGCAACCGCCATATGATCGCGATGATCACTGCCGTAAAGAGCCAGGGCAAGATGTAGAGAACACGCAGAATGCTTCTAATCACCGGATGGACGCGTTGGGTGTTCAGCAAGAGCGCGAAGGCCAAGCCGATTAGAAGATGGAAAATGACGCTCATCACCGTGAAATAGAGGGTCTGCCCGACCGACTGCCAGAAAACCGGATCTGCGAAGATCGTCACGTAGTTCCGCAACCCTACGAAAGCAGCGTCCTTTTTCATGATCGCGCCGTCCATCAGCGAATAGCGCAGGACCGTGATCATGGGAAACAGCATGAGCAGGCAAAACAAAAACGTGGCTGGTGCCACGTAAAACAGCGGGATCAGCCTCTTTCTTGTCTTGTAAGAGATCATGCCACGCTTGCGCACTTTCGTTGGCGTGACGATCAGACCTTCGTTGGCGAGGCTCATGAGGTGTAACCCGTTTGATCGTAGGAACGTATCGTCTGGTTACGATGCAGCGGCAGCGCGATAGAACCATATCGCGCTGCCGGAATTGTCTGGAGCTGCGCCTACTTGGCGAAGTCAACCAACCACTGCTTTTGCGTATTGGCAGCCGCGTCCTTTGCGGTTTGCTGGCCGTCGAACATCTTTTGCACTTCGACGTTCATGTCTCGCATCAGGTCCTCGGCGACGGGCAGGCCCACGAATTCGTTGGCCAGGTGGCCGCTTTGGTAGATCTTGAAGGCTTCCTCAAATAGCGGGTCCGATTTCGAGAAGTCAGGCTTCGCGTGCACATTGCCTGGAAAGGCGTTTGCGAGCGATACCAGGCGGCCGTTCACTTCCGGGCTCATCAGATATTCAACAAGCTTCCAGGCCTCAGCCTTGTGCTCGGTGCTGTTGCTGATGCCGATGCCCCACGAGGCATAGGGCAGTCCGCGCTTACCCGAATAGCCATCAACCGCAGGCAGGGCAGAGATGCCGAACTTGAGATCGGGGTTGCGCTGGCGGATAAGATTGATATGTGCCAGCGAGTCGATCATCATTCCAACGCGGCCGTTGACGAACTCTTCGACCTTGTCCTGTTCCTTCTTGGCAAAGATGCCTGGCGATATGACGCCGGCGTCCTGCAGGGACTTGATGTATTCGAGCGTACCGACCACGGCACTATTTTCCACATCGGGCTTACCGTCCTTGAGCATCGACGCCCCGGAAGCCCACACCCAAGACATCACGTCGTTCTGGATGCCGCCGGGATTTTGCAGCGATAGCGGCAGCACCCACCCGTATTCGTTCTTGTCCGTATTGGTCATCTTCTTCGCGGCAGCGGCGAATTCTGTGCGGGTAGTCGGCATCTTGTCGACACCGGCAGCCTTGGCCAGATCGAGATTGACGAAGACCGGGTATACGAACGAGGCTAGCGGGAACATGACGCTTTGGCCGTTGACCTTGATGATGTCAGCGATCTGGCTCGGGTCATATTTGGCGTCGGCCATTAGGCTGTCCATCGACGCGATTGCGCCCTGCTTTGCAAGCCCGTTGACCCATGCGCCGTCCAGGCCGACGACATCGCTGAGCGTACCCGACGCGGCGCCGACCACGATCTGATCATGGGTGGCGGAGTAGGGGCCGCTGACAAGCGTCACCTTGATGCCAGGGTTTTTAGCTTCGAACTCATCCATGATGCCACGCAGAGCGCCAGCGGGCATTTCGGGCTCCCACCATTGGATGAATTCGAGATTGGTCTCAGCGAAGGCGCAGGTGGCAGATAGTACCCAGACGGCCACAGCGGACGAAGCCGCTACAATATATTTACTGACGTTCATGTTTCCCTCCTCGGAGCGATGTTTTGGCTCGATCCTCCCGATCGCGATCAAACTAGGTTCCCTTCCGGGTCTTTGTGTCAATCAAGAACTGGGATCGTGAAGAATGGCTGGGAAAATGGGAAGCCAGAAATAAATGTAAGCAGTTGAATAATATGCGCTTTTGTCTAAGTCTTTCCGGCGTATTTTTTCCATTGTACACATTGCTCGCGTCGCATTTCTCGGCTAATTTCGTAACCAAACGAAAGCCAGTTTGCTAAAAAGAAAACAAATGAAAGGCGCATCGATCGGACGGAAAAGCGGGCTTTCGGCGAGGTCACGCACTTGCGAAGACGTCGCAATTTAGACGGCGTTCAGGCGACTCTTGATCGCTTTGTTGGGTGACCAATGGGCACGAGACGATCTCGAGCTCCCGGTGAAAAAATCGGCGTGTCGCACGCTGAACGATGTCGAGCAGGGTTGCACCGTTTGCCAAGGAGGACGGCCCGAAATTTCCCTTGATGCAAAGCCAACGATCTTAGTCGCCCACGAATGCTTGGCTCCTGGCCGGCTACGATCTGGCAGCTTAGAAGTCACGGCCTTAAAATAACCCTCAACCAACCGATTTGATGGTCGAGCGAGGGTTCGCACACCAGAGTGGAGCCAGCGTCTAACGAAATTTGCGCGTCCGATTCTTTCCGGATCAACCCTCGCGGATCACGCTAAATTGCGAGATGCGTCTGGGGATCGAAGAAGTGCAACTTGGCCGCGTTGATCGCAAGATTAATCAACTCGCCCGGCCGGACCGCGCTGACGGCTTCAAACCTCGCTACGGCGTTTGCCGCACCGCTTAGATCTTCAACGGCATCTGGGTCGCCGGAATCGATTCGAACCGCATCGACACTCAGGTGAACGACAAGCTCGGATCCCAATTCCTCCGTCGACTTTACGATTGCCGGCAGAGTGGCATGGCGCGATCCCGATTCCAGACTGCTGTCGTAGAGATCCTCGGGGCGTATGCCGAAGATGAGTGTCTTGCCTTCGAAGGCGGTCAGACCAGGCGAGCGCTCAAACGCACTCGTCGGCACCGGGATCGAAAAGGTCGGCAGGTCGATCCTGCCATTGTGCAAACGGCCTTCGAACAGGTTCATCGATGGCGACCCGATGAAACCCGCCACGAAGGCATTGATTGGCCGATTGTACAGTGTCTTTGGCGTGTCGACCTGCTGAAGCACACCGCCTTTTAAGACCGCAACCCGGTCGCCCATGGTCAAGGCTTCGGTCTGATCGTGTGTTACATAAATCGTGGTCACCCCCAACTGTCTTTGCAGGCTGACAATTTCCGCGCGCATTTGCACGCGCAGCTTGGCATCGAGGTTTGACAAGGGTTCATCCATGAGAAAGGCCGCCGGTTCGCGCACCATCGCGCGCCCCATGGCGACCCGCTGGCGTTGTCCGCCTGATAGCGCCGCCGGCTTACTGTCGAGCAGCGTTTCCAATTGCAGGGTCTTTGCAATTTCATGGACGCGCTTCGTGCGCTCGGCCTTGCTCTTCCCCGCAAGCTTCATCGAGAAGGCTATGTTGTCGAACACTGTCATATGCGGATAAAGGGCATAATTCTGAAAGACCATCGCAATATCGCGGTCCTTCGGCGCCAGATCCTCAACATTCTCGCCGCCAATGCTCAGGGTTCCGCTGCTGATCTCTTCCAGCCCCGCGATCATGCGCAAGGCAGTCGATTTTCCGCATCCCGAAGGGCCAACGAGAATGAGGAACTCGCCATCGTTTATCGTCAGGCTAAGATCCCTGATTGCTTGGAATTTCGTCCCGTAGGTCTTGCAAATCTTGTCCAACACAACAACGGCCACGTCACATCCTCCCTATTATCTGCGCTAGCTAAACGTCGAATAGCCTCCACCCAGCGCGACTGCAGATCGAACCGGCAGTGTCATCGGCGCAGCCAAGGCGCGCTCCTTCCCCCAGAAGCGGCAATATCCGAGCGATGAATTCTCAGTCTGGCGACGTAATCGGTATGGGCACAGGCGCATTTTCTTTCGCCATCCACGCGAGACAGGCATTGTGGTCTGGCAGAGCCATACGGCCACCGCGGCCCGTTACCGAGATCGCGGCCGCGGCGTTTGCATAAACAACGCAGGCGACAGGCTGCTTTCCCTGTGTAAGGGCAAAGGCATAGGCCCCATGGAAACAATCCCCCGCGCCGGTCGTGTCCACTGCCCTGACCTTGTAGGCCGGAACGTGCCACAAAACGGCATCGTCCTTTTGCCGGAGGTAGGCGCCTCGATCGCCATCGGTCAACACGACCGCGGAGCGGTCATCCGACCACAGCTTGCGCAGGATCGCCGTCGCCTCTTTTTCGCCTGTATAGGTCTGCGCAAATTCCAGAGGGAATACCAGGTGATTTGATAGGCGGATCAATCGGTCGGTTGCAGGTCCGATTGTCCACTCAATATCGGCGATCACCGCCAGACCCAGCGTGCGGGCTCGAGCAACGACCATCTCCGCCTGCGTGGCGTAGCCGTCGATCAACAGTACCTGGGCTTGCGCAAGGACGCTGTCGGCCAGCGCATCCGAGGTCCCGTGCGGCACATCATCATCATAGGCGATGAACCGGTCACCATTAGGCGCCACAGTGATCACCGACCGGATCGGCCTGGCATCGGAACGACGTGGCGCGAACGATATGTCGACACCGTGTCGTTCAAGTTCGCGGGCGCTGACATCTGAATGTGGCTGATCGCTCAGCCAGCCGATGAAACCGGCACGCCCGCCCAACTTGGCGACAGCAACGAGTGCCGTCGCCACATTGCCGCCGTGGTCCCTCGTGCGATTTGTCACCCTCCCTTTGCCGGCACCCAGCGGGCTGTCGACATAGATGATGTCGTCAATCGCCAAGGCTCCGAAGCCCAAGACCTGAAGATCGCCGGTCACGGCTCACGTGCCGCAGCCGCCAAAGCGTCTTGCGGCGCCATCCCGTCGTGAATGACGCCCTTGAACGCACGCGCTGCCATCGTGGTGTCACCATGCCCCCACAAATTGCGCCCCACGACCGCACCCTTCGCGCCGGCGCGCAGGGCTTCAGAGGTCTGGGTCAGAGCGCCCAGAAGATCCTCGGTCTTCGGGCCGCCGGCGATAACGATGGGAACCGGGCAAGTGGCGACCGTTTCCTTGAATGAGTCGAAGTCCCCAGTGTATCCGACCTTGATCACGTCGACGCCGGTCTCAAAGCCAATCCTAACTGCATAGGCGATCTCGTCGGGCGTGAAGACGATCTTGCAGCCGTTTGAATAGTCGCGCGGATAAACATGAGCAACGACCGGCATTTCGAAACGAGCAGCAGCGTTGACCGTATCGGTAAGCCAGCGAATGTAGTGGCCCTCGGTATCGCCCCGCACCGGAATGGCGACGGCCAGCGCATCGGCACCGTAGCGCACGGCATCTTCGGGTGTCGCGATCAACTGACTGATTCGATCGTCGGGCGTAAAGCATCCCGCCTGAATGACCAGCGCCGCCTTGCCGGCGTAAGCCGGCCACAGATGACGCGCCGCACCAGGCTGAATGCTGATGTAATCTGGCTCTCCGGCCATCACTCGCTTGAGCGCGCCGGGGAGATCCGCAAGGCCGCCCTCACGGACGTTGCCATAGCCTACGAAATGGTCGACCGCACCACCGAACAGGTTTCCAGATCGATGCGAGAACAGCCGCGACAAGCGAATTTTAGTTCCAAGGCCCATATCGGTGCAGTCCCTTCGCGATTTTTGATCTGACATTGAGGGACCCTAACTCGAAAGCAAAACAATACTCAATATTTCGATTTCTTTCGTTTTGATATAAGATTGCGATTGCGACCGCTAGCGTTCGCTACGATGACGCGCTATCCCAAGGATTCGCAAACGCTTGCCGGTTTGGGGTTCGATTTTCGAAAGGTTAGCGTGCAGCTATTCAAACAGCAATTCGGGGTCACACATGCTGGCGGAACAACGACGACATCAGATCATGCTCGAGCTTCAACGGACCGGCCAGGCGCGCACCAGCCAACTGGCGGAAAACTTCGGCGTGTCCGAGGTGACCATTAGGTCCGACCTGGAAATTCTGGACGCAAAAAAGCAGTTGATCAAAACGCATGGCGGCGCAATTGCCTTGCCCGCTGATTCGCCCGCCGCGGCCTTCGAAGAACGGATGTACCGCAACTTCGATGCCAAACGGCGTATCGCGCAGATGGCGGCGCGCCAGATCATAGACAACCAGTCCGTGGTGTTCGACAGCGGCTCGACGTTGCTGCAGGTCGCAATGCAGATGCCCCCGGTCAGCAATGTCGTAGTAGCGACAACCGCGATGAACATCGCGCAGCATCTGATGTATCGTCCCGGACTGGACGTGCATATGATAGGCGGTCGGGTCTATCCCGAGACGGTCAGCACGATCGTGTCGGATTTTGACAAGGCCGTGGGCGGTCTTGTGGCTCACCAGGCATTCGTCAGCGCGCATGCGATAGATCACTCATTCGACGTCGTCGATGTCTCAGAAGACATTGCACGTACGAAGCGTAACCTGGTTCGTATGGCCAGGCGTGTGATCCTTGTGGCAGATTCAAGCAAATGGGATATCGGCGCCTCGTCCAAGGCATTCTCGTTGTCACGTGTCGATCTGATCATCACCGACACTGGTATGCCGTATGGGATTCGTAGCCGATTGGACAAGCTGGGAGTCGAAGTGCGCTACGTGTGAGTGCCTTCCGTCTGCCATCAGCCTCTCGGTGCCGCGCTGCGTTTGACGCCGGAGTTCGAATTCGCTGCGGCCGAAGCGCTCCCGGCGAGTGCCGGCGTCATCTTCTCTCGTCGTTCTGCGCCATTGCCAGTGACGTTCCTGGCTTGCCCTCCCGCAGGATCAGGCTTGCCGCGCCGACCAGGCCGGCCTGGTCGCCGAGCTGCGCCTGTACGATCGGCACATCGCGATAGGCGGGCATCGCCCGCGCTTCGACGGTGCCCCTGACAAGCGGCGCCAGCAGATCGAAGCCGTTGGCGAGGCCGCCGCCCATCACGATCAGATCAGGCGAGTAGAGGTGCAACAGATTGGTGAAGCCGATGCCCAGCCACTTCGCCTCGGCCTCGACCAGTTCCAGGGCCCTGATATCGCCGGCGCGAGCGGCCTCGACGACGTGCCTGGCCGAGACATCGCCGTCGCCGGAAAGACGCCTGAGCAGTGAGCCGTCGCCGGGAGCCGTCAGCCGCGTGGCATGCCGCCCGAGCGCGGTTCCCGATGCCACCGCCTCGAAGCAGCCGATGGCGCCGCAGAAACAGCGGTCGCCTTCGCCGGTGATGGTCATATGGCCGATCTCGGCTGCCAGCCCGCGTCGGCCATGATAGATGTGGCCATCGGCAACAACGCCGCCGCCGATGCCGGTCGACACGGTGACGAAGACCACCGATCCGCTACCCCGGCCGGCGCCGAAACGCCATTCGCCCAGCGCGGCTGCATTGGCGTCGTTCTCCAGCCGCACCGGCAGGCCGAAATGCCTGCCCAGAATGTCGAGCAGCGGCACGTCGTGCCAGCCGGCCAGCGTCGGCGGCGCGATCACGATCCCGGCCTTGGGATCGAGCGGCCCCGGCGCGCAGACGCCGATGCCGGCAATCTCTGCCTGCGGCCGCTCGACCAGGAGCCTGCCAGCAAGTGAGATGATCTGGCCGATCACCGCTTCCGATCCCGCACCCGCCAACGTCGGCGCCGAAACGCGGGCGACAACCCGACCGTTGCGCTCGACCAGCGCGCCCCGCAGCTCCGTTCCGCCGAGATCGAATGCAAGCGCAACTTTGGTCATCAGGCGGCGACCTTCAACCCATGCAGCCAGGCCATGCGTTGCGCAAGGTCGGGGTCGCCGAACGCCAGCGATCCGAGCACCACCGTTTCGGCCCCGGCAGCACGCAGGCGCGGCACCGTCTCGTGTCGGATTCCGCCATCGGCAGCCAAGATGATTTGGTTCTCTCGACCTGCTTTTCGCATCAGCGCGCGCGCCTCGATCAGGCGCGGGCAGGCCTGGTCGGACAGGGCCTGGCCCTTGACGCCGATCGACGTGCCGAGAAGCGTCACAAAGGCAACTTCGGGCAAGAAGGGCGTGACGGCGCAGACAGGCGTCTCCAGCCTGAGCACCGCGCCGGCCTCGGCGCCTAGCTCATGCGCCAGCCGCACGGCGCGCAACCCGGCCTCGCCGTTTTCAACATGGACGCTGATGAGGTCGGCGCCGGCCTCGATGAACTGGCGCGTTTGCTCCTCGACGATTTCCGCTTCGACCATCAGATGCACATGGATCGGCTTTGTCGTCAGCTTGGCGATCCGTGCCACCAGATCCGGAAAGAACAGGAAGCCGGGGGTGAAGCGGGCGTCAGCGACGTCGATGTGATGCAGGTCGACATAAGCGTCTATGCGCTTCAGATCGCGCTCCATGTTGGCCAGGTCGGCCGACCACAGGGAAAACTCGCCGAGCAGCCGGTTGCGCGGCAAGGCGGCGATGGCAATACGGCCGGATAAGGATTTGCTCGTCATGACGCAACAAGGCTCCGGATGTTGAAGTGGGCGTGAAGGAACGTGGTGATCTCGGCCTGCAGCTCGGCGAAATGCCTTTTGCCGTCGAGCGCCTTGGCGGCGATCTCCACAAAGGCCGCGCCGGGGATGGCATCCGCAAGTGTATGCGCGGCCGATAGTGGATGCACCGCATCCACAGTATTGCCGATGACCAGCACAGGAATGCCAAGGGTGGCGGCGTCGCTTGCCGAGACCTCAGCTCCATCGGCAGCGATGTCGGCCAGGACTTGCGCAAACAATGCTGCATCCGGGCGGTCGAAATAACCGAACAGCGAGGCGAGATTGTCTGGTGCCTCGCTCTGGAGGTGCGCGGCGATTTCAGACCGCGAGAAGATCGTCCTGGCCTTGTCGGGGCCATGATCGAGGATGAGGCCGGCGACCTCGGCGATCGGCTGCAGGTTCACTGGCGCGCGTTCGAACGTCCAGGCCGGCCGCACAAGCATCAGGCCGGCGACGCGGTCCGGACAACGGCAGGCAAGGCGTAACGCAATCGCGGCGCCCATGGAAATGCCGCCAGCGACGAAACGGTCGAGGCCGGCCTGATCGGCGGCGGCCAGAACATCGTCCGCAAACATCGCCATTGAAAACGGTCGGCGGCTGCCTAGATCGGACTCACCGTGTCCGCGGCATTCCAACGTGATGCGCCGGCAGCCGGCGTCGATGGGGAAAGCCTGCGCGACCTGTGCCTCGCCGCCGCCCAGCCCGTGCTGGAAGACGACGGCAAGCCCGTCGCCCTCATCGGAAATCCGCAGCGTGGCATCGTCGCGAAACAAGGTGGCCGGGCGCGCCATCAGGCCAGCCCCTTCAGGAACCGGGCGACGCCTGGTGCCTCTTCGGCTGAAAGGCCGTGCGTGACCAGCGGCCCGTCAAAGCCTGACACTTTGAGCCGGGCGACGAAATCGGCGAAGTCGACGACGCCGCGGCCGACGGTGGCAAAGCGGCCGTCGGCGAAACGGTCCTTAGCGTGGGCCATGGCGACGTGGCCTGCGGTGCCTTCGACTGCTGCAGCGACGACGGCGCGTGCTTGCCCTGTGCTCGCCTGTTCGAACAGGTTCGCCGGATCGAGCACAATGCGCAGCCGCTTCGAGCCCATCTCTGCGATAATGCGCATCGCGTCCGCTGCCGATGTGACGATGTTGGCCTGTTCGGGTTCGATGCCGAGATCGACACCGTGATGCTCGGCCAGAGCAAGCGCCTTTTCCATCTCGCTTGCCATATCGGCCCAGGCCGACGGATCGGCATTGCCAGGGTGATGCGCCCACTGGTCGTCCGCGTTGCGCGTTCCCGTGCACAGGGTGACGAGCGGAACCGAAAGCGCTGCCGCGGCCTCGATGACCGCGCCAAGACGGCGCAGGCCGTCGTGGCGCACCGTCATGTCCGGATGGGCCATGTTGTAGGTGCCCGACAGCGCCACCAAAGCGACGCCGGAGGCATTAGACGCAGCCGCAATAGTGCTGATGGCGTGATCCGGCACCGCATCCGGCATCGACGGCAGGCCGGCGCAGGCAAGGTTGAACTGGGTAACGGCAAATCCGGCGTCGCGCACCGCGGCCAGCACACCGGCCGGCTCGCTTCCCGGAAAAGTCTTGGCGAAGACCCCGATCTCCATCAGACCGCTCCTGTTACGCCAGCAATCTCGACGCGTTGGCCGGTTTCGACCGAGCGGGCGATCGCCACCATGGCGCGGATCGAGGCGAGGCCGTCCTCGACGTCGGCGCCACGCAGCGGCGCGCCGTCAAGCACGGTGTCGGAGAGGCCTTCGAGCTGGCGTCGGAAGAAATGGCCGTCCGCGCCAAGCGGCTTGCGCGACGTTGCATCCTTCTCATGGAAGATATCGACCTCGCTTGCCCGGAAGTACCAGGGATTGAAAGTCTTCGCGATCACCGAGCCGTTTTCGCCGTAGAGCTGGAAGCCCTCGTGCCAGTCCATGCGCACAGCCACCGTCAGGTCGAGATGGCCAAGCGCTCCGTTGGCGAATTCCGTTTCGACGAACCAGCAATAGGCGCCGAAACGTTGGTTGAGACGGGCGCGCACCGCGAGGATCTCACCGCACAGGAAGCGTGCGGTGTCAACGAGGTGCGAGCCATGCGCAAGCATGAAGTACCGCCTGAGATCGGCCTTCGGATTACCGGCCGGCTTGCGCGCCAGCCGGCTGCTGACCGGCAGCGGTTGGATGGCATCGGTGTTGGTGTAGCGGTGGGTGGAATCGCAATACCAGGCTTTTAGCGCCAGTATCTCGCCCATCTCGTCGCGGACGAAATCGCGCGCCGCCTCAAGAGCCGGGTCGAAGCGCTTCATGTGGCCGACCTGCAGCACCTTGCCGGAGCGCATGACCGCGTCGGCGAGTTTTTGGCCCTCTTCGACCGAGACGCCGATCGGCTTCTCGCACAGCACATGCTTGCCGGCCTCGAGCGCCTTGATCGCCATCGGCACGTGATAGGCGTCCGAGGTCGCGACGATCACCGCCTCCAGTTCCGGGTCGGCCAGCATGGCGTCGTAGTCGCCATACATCTTCTCAGGTTCATAGGTCGCGCCCATGCGCCCCAAAAGGTCGGGGGCGGCATCGCAGATAGCATAAAGGTCGGCGTTCCTTGCTTTGACGCAGGATTCGAGGTGGGCGAATTGCGCGATCGGCCCGCAGCCGAGCACACCGACACGAAGGCGGCGGTCTTGTTTCCGGATCATGATCTGTTCCTCACGCGCCGTAGCCGCGCATCGTCTGGCGGTTGGTCTTGACCGCGGCGGCCGGATCTGCGGCAGCGGTGTCGGATTCTTCCTCCAACACCAGCCAGCCGTTGAAGTTGGGCGCGGCGCTGGCGATGGCGATCACTGCCTGGGTGTCGCAGATGCCCTTGCCAAGCATTGCCCAAGTGCCGCTGGCATCGACATCCTTCAGGTGAAGGTAGCGGATGCGGTCGCGATGGGTTGTGAGGGTGTCGATCATATCGTTGTGGCCGCGCAATATGTGGCCGGTGTCGGGCACCCAACCGACCAGCGACGGATCGATCAGCCCGAAGATACGGTCGTAATCGGCGCGGTCGAACAGCAGCGTGTTGTGGTGCGAGCTCGGATGTACCGCGACATCGACGCCGGCCTTGCGCCCGAGCTCACCCGCCCTGTTGTAGATCTCGGCCGCGATGGCGAACCTGTCGTCGCGTCGGCCGTCCGAGACGACGGTGGCCGAGCCCATCGACACCATCGCGCCCGGAAAAGCGGCGGCGAAGTCGATCCAGCGCTTCGCGGCCTCGAGGTCGGCGCCGATCTGCTCCTTCAGTGTGAAGCCGTTCTTCGAACCGAAGGCAAAGGAGACGAGGGTGAGGCCGGTCGCCTTCAGTGCGGTGGCGAATTCCGCCGGCCTGCCGGCATAGCGGCCGATCATCGTGTCGGTGATCTCGATGCCGGCATAGCCGCCATCCGCGATCGCCTTCACGAGATCGTCGGGGCCGCCGGCAAAGCGGTCTCCCAACATTTCCCAGGTAAAGGTCTGGCAACCGACTTTCAGGTTTTTCACGATCGTCCTTTCCTTCCTTGATGCCGCCCTGCGTCAGCCTCCCCCGAGGCGGTGTTGGCAAAGCTCGGCGCGCGACTGGCGCGAGTCCGGCGAACGCCCAGTCCTGCGCGCAAGCCGCGCTACTGCACCAGCTGCCCGGCGCTTCCAGTGAGAAATTGCCGGCGGTCGGCGATCATAACATGAGCACGGGCTTCGAGCCGGCGGCCGGCCGATTTTTCATGTCAGTCATTTCTCCTCCCAGGGCCGGCAGCGCGCCCGACGTTCGTCAGCATTTTCGCATGTTCTATAACAATTTTACGCGCGTCAATATTTAAAATGTTGTATAGCGGCTTGCGAATGTGATCCGTTGCCGCGCAGCGGTCCAGGCCGCTGACGTGTTGGGAGGTACGATCGAAATGCACGGGAAATCAAAGACAAAGCTCGGCATCGGCGTTGTCGGGTGCGGCAACATCTCGATGACCTATTTGCGCAATGCGGCTCTGTTCGGTGAGGTGGAACTGCGCGCCTGCGCCGACATTTCCGCCGACATGGTGGCCTTGCGCGCCAGCGAATATGGCATCCGTCCGCTCAGCGTCGACGCGCTTCTGGCCGACCCGGAGATCGACCTCGTCCTCAACCTGACCATCCCGTCGGCGCATTTCGACATCTCATTTTCAGCACTTTCGGCGGGCAAGCATGTCTTCACCGAAAAGCCGCTGGCGACCTCGGCCAACGACGGTCGCCGTCTTGTCACGGAGGCGGCGAAGCGCGGGCTGCTGCTCGGCTCGGCCCCCGACACGTTTCTTGGCGCCGCCGGCCGGCGGGCGCGCCGCCTCATGGACGGGGGTGCGATCGGCCGGCCGGTGACCGGCACCGCCTTCATGATGGGGCGCGGCATGGAGCATTGGCATCCCAATCCGCAATTCTATTATCAACCCGGTGGCGGCCCGGTCTTCGACATGGGGCCATATTACCTGACTATGCTGGTCAACCTGCTCGGGCCGGTCGGCCGCGTGATGGCCATGGCAACGCGTGGCCAGGAGGAGCGCCTGATCACCGCAGAGGGTCCCTACAGGAACACCACCTTCAAGGTCGGCACGCCAACCAGCATCCTGTCGCTGCTGGAATTCCGCTCAGACGCTACCGTCGCCTTCGGCGCCTCCTGGGACGTCTTCAAGCACTCCAACCATCCGATCGAACTGCATGGCACGGAAGGCTCGCTCAAGCTGCCCGATCCGGACACATTCGGCGGCACCGTCTCGCTTTCGGAGCGCGGAGCCGACTGGGCAGACTTCACAAGCGAGAGCGAACTCTACGGCGCGCGCAACTGGCCCTTCGCCGCGCCCGATCGCGCCAATTACCGCATGCTCGGCGTCGCCGACCTTTCACGCGCGCTGTTGAGCGGAAGAAAGCCGCGTGCGTCCGGCGACCTTGCGCTGCATGTGCTGGAGATCATGGAAGCGATCCTCGCTTCGGGAGAAAGCCGCGAGTCGGTTGCAGTCAATGGAACCGTCGATCAGCCGCCACTCCTTGCGGAGGACGAGGCGGCAAGCCTGCTTGCCTGAGTTTGGGAGCCGTCCATGACAATATCGCCTTCGCCCTTGCTCGATCCGGAAGCCCGGCATGTGCTCGACCTCGGCCGGCAGGCGGCCGCCAAGCCGTTTGAGGCCGGCAGCCCTCAGGAAGCCCGCCGCGCCTATGAGCAGGGCTTTCCGACACTGCAGGGCGAACGCGAGCCGGTCGCCTCGCTGACCGAGCGCACCATCGCCGGACCAAGCGGCCCATTGACGCTCAGGATCTATCGCGGGCTAGGAGCTTCCGCGCACGGCGCGCCGGCGTTGCTCTATCTGCATGGCGGCGGCTGGGTGATCGGTAATCTCGACTCCCATGACGAGATCTGCCGCTGGTTTGCCAACATGGCCGCCTGCGTCGTCGTCTGTCCCGACTACAGGCTGGCGCCGGAGCACAAGTTCCCGGCGGCGATCGAGGATTGCCGCGTGGCGCTTGCCTTCATGCAAAGTGCCGTCGACGATCTCGGCGTCGACACGAAGCGCATCGCTGTCGCAGGCGACAGTGCGGGCGGCAACCTCGCCACGGTGCTCTCCCTGCTCGCGCGCGAAAACAAGAATCCGCCGACGGCGCAGCTGCTGTTCTACCCGAATACGGACGCCGCGCAGACGGCCGACAGCTATTGCCGCTTTGCCGAGGGTTTTGGTCTCACTGCGGCAACCATGACTTGGTTCCGCGACCACTATGTTACCCATGCCGGCGATATCAACGATTGGCGCGTGTCGCCGCTGAAGGCGCCCAGCCTTGCCGGTGTGGCGCCGGCCTTTGTTGCCATCGCCGGCCATGACATTCTCGCCGACGAAGGCGAGGCCTACGCGAAGCGTCTGGAAGATGAAGGAGTGCCGGTCGCCCTGCGCCGCTGGAATGGCCAGATCCACGGCTTCGTCTCGATGGGCCGCCATAGCCCGGCTGCACGGCAAGCGGTCAGCGCGGCGGTCCGCGCATGGCGCGGCTTCGATCTCGCCTTTGGAAATGCTCAGGCCGATTGACGCATGACCAGCGTCGCGTCGAGATTGATCTTGGGTGCAACCGCAGTCCCGTCCTCATCAAGCAGGGCCAGCAGCGTCTCCACACTGCGTCCCGCCATAGCGGCGAAGTTCTGCGCCATGGTGGTCAAGGCAGGACAGGTGTAGCGGCTGAGCGGGTGGTCGTCATGGGCCGCGACGCGCAGGTCGCAATCGCTTTTGCGGCCGACCTTGCGACCTTGCGAATAGGCGGCCGCCATGACGCCGAAGGCCAGGCGGTCATTGGCGCACAAAATGGTCTTACCCGGCAAGCCACCATTGCTGAGCATTGTCTCCATCTGCTGGTAGCCGATGCGTTCGAAATCCCAGGTGTATTCATGGGTGTCGCCAATGATCACCGGCTCTTGCCCGAGCCGTTGCATGGCGCTTACATAGTTGTGCAGGCGTTCGCGCGTATTGTGATTGACGTGCGGGATGTCGAAATAGACCGGCGCGCCGCCGGAGCGGCAGAGGTAATCGACGATCGTCGAAACGCTCTGGCTGTTGTTGTTGCCGACGAACGGCGTGCCGCTCTCGAGATAGGTGTCGAAATAGACGATCGGTATGGCCTGCGTCAGCTTCTCCAGCGCACGGTGGTCCGAGCGCAGGCCGAGCGGCGCGATCAGCCCACCGGAAACTTTTAGTGACAGGATGGTTCGCGTCGCTTCCACTTCGAGTTCGCGCGAGCCGTGCGAGGAGATCACGATCGGCCAGTAGCCTTCGTGGCGCAGCCTGAGTTCGATGCGGCTGACCATCTCGGAATAGAAAGGATCGGCGAGAGTCGGCACCACGATGCCTATGCTGCGGGTCCGTTTGCGGTTCAGGTTGCGGGCAAACAGATTGGGCTGATAGTCGGACGAGCGGAGTGCCTCCTCGATCCGCTTTCGCGTCGCTGGCTTGACGCTGGTTGGATCCTCGAAATATTTCGACAAGGTCGGCCTGGAGACGCCGCAGGAGTGGGCGAAATCCTCCATGGTCTTGTGCGTCATCGGCATTGAAATCCTCTCGTCACAGACATCCGATCCCGGGTGGTTCCTCGGCGCTGCCCGCCATGCGTGCAACTGCAAGACGAAAATTTACAGATAATGTCCGAGAGTTTCCATGCGTAAATTTATTAATTGACGCAAAAGGCGCAAGCGGTATTCATCGTCGGGTGAGCAATGGGAAATTCGAGTCTCGCGGCGAGGCGGGAGCGCAGCGCCGGAACGAATTCCGCGAGATGGAGAAACTGGTCAGTGCCGGCGAGATCCTTGTCGAGATCAGCCGACACCCATGCGCGGTGACTGTTTGGAGCCCTGTGGTGCCGGCACGCTACGATGAACAACTAAACCAGCTTCAAACAGGCTTGCCAAAGGAATTGGGGCTGGCAACTGCGAATCCGCAGAGGCGATGCGGGACTTGATCCAAACAGTTACTGTGTCTCGAGATCCGTCGAAGATCGGCGGCATCGAAGTCGAAACGGGCGTCCAACGGCACTACTGGGCGAGATGCCTTCCCCACACTCATCGAACTATCGCCTCCGACTTCGTTGCTGTGGTTGAGCGAAGCTACCATCCTGATCAAGCCATTCCTAACGGCGAATTCGGGCCATTGGGTCGAAATCCCTTCCTTGCTAGCAGCCGGCTAGGCGCGAGGAAGTCGCTCAATAGTAGAAGATCGACCCGAGTAGATTAAGTTGCATGGACTAAGTCGCGGGGCCCGCAATGCACACCGTCAATATTCACGAGGCCAAGACGCATCTGTCTCGTCTTGTCGACAGGGCGGTCAAAGCTGAATCCTTCATAATTGCGAAATCCGGCAAGCCGATGGTGAAGGTCGTTGCCATAGACGCACCTGCGGCCGGCGAAATGCGTCGCGTTGGGTTTATGGCCGGGCAGTTTTCAGTTCCAAACGATGTTGATCGCATGGCCGATGAGGAAATCGGGAAGCTGTTTGGCGGCGACGCATGAAACTTCTGCTCGATGCCCATCTTTTGCTCTGGGCGGCGGGCGAGCCCGAAGAGCTCCCGCCCCTCGCGCGGGTGACTGCGGCCCTTCGGTGCGGTGGGGGGTTGAAGTCAGCTATCGCCTCAGACCACCCATGAACGCCTTTACTCGAGCAGAGTCGACTTGGTTCCACCAGACGCCGTCGTGCTTCAGCGCGCTGGCGATGATGACCCCGTCGACAATGGCGAGGATATCGTTGGCGTTGTCCGGCGTCACGCCGCTGCCGACCAACGTCGGCAGGCCGGCGGCCTGCTTGATCATGCTTATGTAGCCCAAATCGGCGGCGTGGCCGGTGCGCTGGCCGGTGGCGATGATGGCGTCGGCGTCGAAGAAGGCCAGGTCTTTGACCAGTTCCTCCACTGGGCGGTCGGCGACGATGGCGTGTGCGCCATGCTTGACATGGGCATCGGCGAAAATGCGGATGCCGTTGGCGCGCAGCCTGGCGCGGTAGCGTGCCGCACGGCCCGATTCGCCTTCGACAAAGCCCTCATTGGCGACATAGGCATTCGCCCACTGATTGACGCGGACGAAGCCGGCGCCGGCGGCGCTAGCGATCGCCAAGGCCGGGATGGCGGCATTGGCCAGCACATTGATGCCGATCGGCTTGCCGAGCTCGCGGCGGATGCGGTCTGAGACGACAGCCATATAGGCCGCCGTCTCCGGTCCGATATCGTCAGGCTTGGCGAAGGGGATGTCGCCATGGTTCTCGACGATGACGCCGTCGCAGCCGCCATAGAGATAGGCCCGGGCATCGTCGAGCCCGCGCTGGTAAATCGCCTCGATCGCCTCGCCATCATAGCGCGGCGCGCCGGGCAGCGGCGCCAGGTGAACGACGCCGATCACCACCTTGGTGCGGCCGAAAAGGTCCACGAGCGCGTCGCCGCCGGATTGGCCGATCTGGGTCATGAGAGCTCCATTTGATCGATGAGCGCCGCCATCTCGGAGGCGGAAGGACAGGATGCCAGCGTGCCCGGCCGTGTCACGGCGATTGCGGCGGCGGCGAGCGCCAGCTCCAGTGCCGAGGTGACCGGCATGCCCCGGGCAAGCCCGCCGGCCAGACAGCCGCAGAACACATCGCCGGCGCCGCTGGTGTCGAGTGCTTCGACGCGCGGCGCCGGCAAGCGAAGCGGTTCCGTCTGGTCCGGACCAAGCACGAGACAGCCTTCGCCGCCGAGCGTGATCACGACAATACCCGCGCCTCTGGCCGCCAGCGCCCGGGCGGCGGCTGCCATATCGCTCTGGCCGGTCAGGGCTTGCGCTTCGGATTGGTTGACCACCAAAACCTCCGCCAGTCCGAGATCGGGCACAGATGCCGCATCGATGGGGCTGGCGTTGAGGACGGTGCGCGCGCCGTTTTCCATTGCTGCTCGGAGGCAGGCATTGGTCGCGGCGAGGGGCAAATTTCCCTGGCAGACGAGCATGTCGCCGGGCGCGATCCAGCGGGCAAGCGCAGTTTGTTCTATCGGATAGAACGCTTCGCTGCAGGCGACGCCGCTGACGATAAAATTCTCGCCGCCTCCATCGACGACGATGGTCGAGCGGTCGCTCGGCAGCTCGAATTCGCTGACCTCGAGGTCTGACAGTTCGCTGTCGAGCCAGCTCCTGATCCATGCGCCTTCGCGGTCCTTGCCGAGCGCCGTCCAGAACGTCACCTCTGCACCAGTCCGCGCTGCCGCGACCGCCTGGTTGGCGCCCTTGCCGCCGAGGCCGTCAGCGTAGCTCACGGCGTTCAAGGTCTCGCCCACGGCCGGGAAGCGGCCGACGCGAAACATGGTGTCGACGCAGGCATTGCCGACGACGTGGACGCGCATGGCTCAGCTTTCACCGGTCGCCCAGCCCAGCATCTGTTCGAACAGGGTCTTGTAGCCTGGCCAGGCGATGAACTGCGGCGGCAGCCAATGCGGCCCGACATCGGATGTCCAGGCCACGGTGCGGCCCTTGCCATGGTGGCCGGTGACGAGCAGCGGCAGTGAGCCATAGTCCGACGACACGGTAGCCAGAACTTCCGCACCGTCCTTCAGCCTCACCTCGTTGAAGCCGAGCAGGATCGGCCAGTCCGAACCAAGGCCCCTGAGGATGGGATGTGTCGACCCTGGTTTCGGTACGGGCGCAAAACCTTCCGGAACCTCGACGCGGTCGTCATAGGCCAGGCAGCTCACAGGCAGCACGTCCTCGACCGGCGTCTTGCGGTAGCGCGCCCCGCCGTTGATGCCCTGGAAACTATAGTAGCCGCCGAACATCAATAGACCGCCGCCGCCGCTGACGTAACCGCGCAGCAGGCGCAAGCGGTTCGGCGTCGGCTTGGAGTGGACCCAGGTGTCGGGATGCAGCAGCAGCGTATTGGCGCCGATGTCGGAGAGCACGACCGCGTCATAGGCCGACAGCGCCTCCATCGTCTGCGGAAAGCCGCGCTGCGCCTCATGCGCCGGCATGAAGGTGACGTCGAAATCGGTCGCCTTCAGCGCGCCCAGCAATTCGTCGGCGCCGGTGTGGTAGGTGACGGTCGGAAACTGGTCGAAACCCTTGATATGGGTCGCGGTCGACACCCAGGATTCGCCGGCAAGCAGGATCTTCTTCTTGGACATTTGAACTCCCGTCGTAACTCGAGGCCATTCAGAGCCGCGCGAATACGCTTTTCGGATTGGCGATCAGCATGCGGTCGATGGCCGGCTGCTCGACGCCGTGGCGTTTTAGGCGCGGTATGAAATGCTTCAGGATATAGCCATAGCCGAAGCCGCCGAAGCGCGTCAGCATGATCTTGAGGAACACGTCCTGCGACAACAGCAGGCGGTCGCCGAAGCCCGCCTCGACAAGGGCGGCGATGGCGCGTGCATTCTCCTCGTCGGAGGGCGATTGCGCGTCCTGGTCGGCATAGTAATAGTCCATGCCGATCATGTCGTATTCGAGGAACGCGCCGCGCCGGGCGAGGCTTGTCTGGTAGTCGGGGTCGTTGTGGCTCGGGTTCATGTGACAGAGCACGGTATGGCGGAGATCGGAGCCCTCGGCCTCGACGATATCGAGCACCTCGTGCGCCAGCCGCTCCCAGCCCGGCAGATGGACCGACAGCGGCACGCCGGTGATGCGCGAAGCGCGCGCCGAAGCTTTGAGCGACTTGCGCTCCTCGGCGGTGAAATCCTTGCTGACGCCGACCTCGCCGATCAGCCCGGCCATGATCGGCGGCTGCGTCTCGCCGCCGCCGACATCGTTGACGATGAATTCGGTCACCGCGTCCACATCCATGGCCTTCAGCCATTCGGGATGGGTGTGCTCGAGATAGAAGCCGGTGCCCATGACGATCTTCAGGCCGGACATGCGGCTGATACGGGCGAGCTTTTCGGGATCGCGGCCGATGCCGATATTGGTGGCATCGACGACGGTGTGGCCGCCCAGTGCGCGATAGCGCTGTAGCTCTGACAGCGCCAGGTCGGCGTCGTCGAGCGAAACGTTGTCGCGGTTGACGTATGGGTTCATGCGCAACTCGCCGATGATCTCGATGTTCACCGGCTGCTCGGCGACCGCCATGTCATCGGGATGGCAGGGGCATTTCCAGCTGCGCGCGCCATCGAGCAAGATGTGCTCGTGCATCAGCGTGATGCCCATCTCCTCGACCGGAACCGGGCCGAGCACGGTCATCACATGGCCGGTTTCGACCCCGATCGCCAGCCGCTGGCCGGGCACCGCGTCATCGAACAGACCGCCCATCGGCTCAACGGCTCCGCACGGCGCCGCGGAACAGGCGGAAGTTCAGCCAGATGGCGACCAGGATGATCGTTCCGGTGACAATCGGCGTCAGGAAAGGCGACAGATGCGCCAGGATCAGGCCGTTGCCGATGACGGCCACGGTCAGCGCGCCGAGCACCGTGCCAATGATCGTTCCGCGGCCGCCGAACAGGCTGGTGCCGCCGAGCACGACCGCGGCGATGACTTCCAGCTCGAAACCCTGTCCGGCATTCGAAGATCCCGATCCAAGCCGGGCAGCAATGATGATCCCGGCAAGGGCTGCCGCGGTGGCGGAAATCACATAGACGAAGAGCGTCGTCTGCCGCGTGTTGACGCCGGCGCGCCGCACCGCCTCAGCGTTGGCACCGATGCCGGTGACATAGCGGCCGAACGGCGTCTCGTTGAAGGCGAGATAGGCGATGGCCAGGATCGCCAGCGCGATCAGCGCCGGCACCGGCACGCCAAGGAACCAGGCACGGCCCAGCACGGTGAAAGCGCTTCCGGGCTCGATCGGGATCGAATAGCCGCCGGTGATCAGCAGCGCCACGCCACGGATCACCGAAAGCCCGGCAAGCGTGACGATGAAGGACGGGATGCCCTCATAGGCGACGAAATAGCCTTGCACCGCGCCAAGCAGGGCACCGAGCGCCAACATGGCGAGGATAACGACTGACCATGGCAGGCCGAACTGCAAGAGCGTCGCCGACAGCGTTGCCACCAGCGCCAGTACCGAGCCGACCGAAAGGTCGATGCCGCCAGTGGTGATGACGAAAGTCATTGCCGCGGCGACGATCAGCAGCGGCGCCGACTGCCGCAGGATGTTCAACAGATTAGGCGACGTCAGAAAGGCGTCGGTCGCCACCGAGAAGATGATGCAGACGACCAGAAAGAACAGCGCGATCGAGACGACACTGCCATTGGCGAGCAGCGCATCGCGCCAGGTGCCCTTGCGCACTCGTGAGGGCTGGGCAGCGTGGATCGCATCGCTCATGCCGGCGCTCCACCGCGATAGCCGTTGGTGGCGGAACGCGCACTGAATTTGCGGCCGACGATCAGATTGACCACGTCCTCGATATTGGTCTCGCCGATCAGCCGCTCGGCGACATTGCGCCCTTCATACATGACCTGGATGCGGTCGCAGACGAGGAACAGGTCCTGCAGCCGGTGGGTGATCAAAATGACGCTGACACCGCGCGCGCTGACCGCGCGGATCAGTTCGAGCACCGCCTCGACCTCGGCCACCGCAAGCGCTGCCGTCGGCTCGTCCATGATCAGCACGGCCGGCTCGAACGAGGCGGCGCGGCCGATGGCGATCGACTGGCGCTGCCCGCCGGAGAGGTTTTCGACCTTGAGCCGCGTGTCGGCAATGACGATACCGAGCCGATCGAGCATCTGGCGCGTCTCGTCGTGCATGCGCTTCTTGTCGAGAAAGGAAATGCCGGCGATGCGGCGGCGCGGCTCGCGGCCGAGAAACAGATTGCCGGCGACATCGACCGTGTCGCAGAGCGACAGGTCCTGGTAGACCATCTCGACGCGCGCCGCACGTGCGTCCGCCGGCGAGCTGAAGATCACCGGCTTGCCGTCGATCTCGATGGTGCCGGCGTCGGGAACCACAGCCCCCGACAGCACCTTGCTCAATGTCGACTTGCCGGCGCCATTGTCGCCGACCAGCCCCAGCACCTCGCCCGGCTTCAGCGTCAGCGACACATCATCGAGCGTCTGGATGGCGTTGTAACGCTTTGAGATGCCGCTCATCCGCACCCGATAGGTCTGGCCACTGCTCATCTGGGATTCCACGCGATTGCCAGGTATCCGCGGCGCAGCTTCAGGCGGCGCCGCGGCTCGGTCGCCGACGCAGTTTACTTGAACATCGCGCGGTATTGGTCGACATTCTTGTTGGTCACGATCGTCACCGGGATATTGATGATCGGGTCGATTTTCTCGCCCTTCTTGAGCTTGCCCAACGCTTCGACCGCGGCCTTGCCTTCGCCTGCCGGATCCTGCTGCACGACCGCCACCACCCAGCCGTCGTCGATGCCCTGAACGGCCTGCTTGGTCAGATCCCAGCCGAACACCTTGACGTCGCCGGTGCGGCCCTGGCTGGTCACAGCCGAAACGGCGCCGAGCAAGGCGGGTTCGCCGGTTGCATAGAGCGAGTTCATGTCCGGATTGGCGGTCATCAGGTTTTCCGAAGCGCTCAACGCGGTCTCCTGAACGTTCTGGCCGTCGACCGTGTCCAGGAAGGTGACGGCCTGGCCGCTTTCGGTCACCGCCTTCTTGAACCCGTCGAGCCGCTGGTTCTGGATGAATGAATTGAGTGCGCCGACGATGCCGATCTTGGCCTTGCCGCCCATCTCGGTCTTCACATAGTCGGCGTAGAATTTGCCGATGTCCTCGCCGGCCTTGGTGTTGTCGACGCCGATGAACGAGATATTGTCGCCGTCGGGGATCTGCGCGTCGATGGCGATGACGGGAATGCCGGCCGCCTTGGCCGCGGTAATCGCGGGCTTGACGCCGTTGACGTCGATGGCAACCAGAATGATGCCGTCGACTTTCTGCGTGATGTAGTTCTCGATCGCGTCGTTCTGCGCGCTTGGCACATTGTTGGCGTTGAAAATGACCAGCTTGGCGCCAGCGGCGTCGGCTGCCTTCTGCGCGCCCTCGTTGATCTGGTTGAAGAACAGGGCCTGCTGGTTGATGTTGACGAGTGCGAACGTATCGGCAAGCGCCGATCCCATGGCTGCCGAGCCCATGGCAATGGCGGCGGCACAGCCGGCGAGAAGTTTGAACAGACGCATTTTCGGTTCCCCTTGCTTGCGGACCAGACCGGCTGGTTCCCGTTGGTGCTACAGGCACGAGGCAAGCATTCAAGAGACTTGAATATTTGTCAATCCAAATGAACGCAGAGCGTTGCTCAGAAAGTCGCCGGCGTGTTGACCCAGAAAATGCTGGCGCGTTCCTTGCCGATATTGCGGTAATGATGCGGCAGCTCCGACCTGAAAACGAAGGCATCGCCGGTGGCGAGAGCATGTCGCTTGCCGTCGACGATCAACTCGATCCGGCCGGCGAGCACGTAGCCGACTTCCTCGCCGGCGTGCTGAATCGGGCCTTCGCTCTCGCCGTCTGCCTCGATGTGATGGATGTTGCATTGTAAGAGGTGGCCAGGCGAATACGGAATGATGCGTTCGAGCGAAATGCCCTCGCCACGCCGTAGCGCGTCGAGCGCAATCAAAGGCCTTGCGCCCGCCCGGAATACGATCGCCTCGTCGTCATCGACTTGCTCGAACATCCAGCCGATGTTGGTGTCGAGAACCTCGACCAGACGGTGAAGCATGGGCAGAGACGGCGAAGCCTTGCCGTTCTCGATCTTGGACAGCAGGCTTTCCGAGCAATTCGCAGCCGCGGCCAGGCTCTTCAGCGTCATGCCGCGTGTCTGGCGGGCGAGGCGCAGTCGAGTTCCAAGTCTCGCGGCATTTACGGTGGCGTCCGTTTCCGACTCTGGCCGCCGTCGATCGATTTTATTCATCTGTTCGCCAACCATTCAACGGTCAAGGGCAACTATCGCGCGAGCAAAAGACCTCGGCCGACGATTTGCAAGTGCTGATGCGTCAAATTCGAGACTGCAGCCGTAGCTCCGGCCTCTGGCGAATGCTGCTCTCGCATGAACCGTGCTGATGATCCCGCGCCAGTTACCCCTATCGCTTGGCTGTCCATCGTGGTCGAAATCGCCAGCCGTTACCGCGTTGCGTCTCGTGGCGAGTGGACTTGGACAATACGGGCAAGGCGGGCCACACAGCCAATCTACACAACCACGGCCATGCCGACACGATAAAATCTGGACTGTCACCGAATTTGCGGAGTCCGCCGGAAGTCACCCGCGGCAGCGCCCCATGGAGTTGCTCTCGGTAGCGGCGATGTACTCAATGAAATCCCTGAGGCAGTCGCGCACCGCCTGAGCTTCGACAATTTTGAAGAAAGTCCAACAGAATTAATGGACTAGCACCTTGCGGATGTGAATCGCGGAAGCGACGCGCGGTTAATGCTTTAGAAGTATAGACACATCGACACGAGGTGCGAAGAAGCAACGCCAATACAGCTGATTGGTTACGACATATTTATTTTCGCAGATATGGTATTGCCCGTCCGGGGATTGCTGCACACGGTCCCGTGGGATGGTGAAATTATGCGGCAAATAAGTATACCCACCGTCTACCCTGGACCGCACCGAAGACCGAGGTACGGCGCGGCAATCAGAACCACCGCAGCACTTGAATTTGGTCTGTGGGTCAATCTTGTCTTCGTACCAATCATGGGCGTTAGCGGCTGTTGCGGCGGCGATACACATAGCCGTGAAGATGAGCCTTCGCATGGCATTCCTCAAGTATCTGGCAGGCGCTGCTCGTTCGGTTTTCCATATATATTAGCGTTCCATTGAAAATACCATTGGCCCCCCGACCGACTGACGCAGCTCCAGCGAGCGACGCTCGCAACTGAAGGCCGCATTGGGTCACGTCAGGACGACACTTGCGCCGGACAAAAGGTCTGCTCGTGTCGCTCCGGGTTAGAAAAGCATCTGTCCGCTTTCCGGCCCGAAGGAGACCTTTGCCGAGCGGCGATCAGCCTGGCGGGATAACCTTACCCTCCTTCGCTTTTCGGCGGCAGACATCGGCCTGTGCGAGGTGGGGCGTTCGCTTGGGGGCGCCTCCGGCGACGGCGAGTTTTGTTCCGTTCCGCCAAAAGGGGGTTTGCTGGTGTGGATCTTGTTTTGGGGGTATTCTCTTCGTTGAGGGATAGGCCTAGTCGATTTCGATTGCGGTCGCTTAAGCTTGGCCGCTCCGCTCGGGAGGAGCCTCTGATTGCGATGGCGCGCTTTGCCCACCTTGCCCTTCTCGCCTTTGGATTGTTGCCTGGAATTGCGCTGGCTGGGGAGCCTTTCGTCCCGAGCTGGATCAAAAACGATCCGGCAGCCAAGACGGTGGCTATAGAGATTGTCGCCGATTGGAACCAAGTCGAGCGGTACCGCAGGGACAACATCCGGACCGACATTATCGACTTCAACGGCTACTGGGACGGCAATCTCACGATCATCGTGCCAGAAGAATGGTCGGTACAGATCGAGTTCATCAATGGCTCTTCGAATTTCAGGCACGGTCTGATGGTGACCAGGGTCTATGCTCGGTCGGAGATGCCAGTGAAGTTGGAGGCTGAGGATGCGATTTGGGGGGCGTACACCGCTCCGCTAGAGGGGATTAAAATTAATGAGAAGAGACAACTCAACTTTGTTGCCCAGCAGGCGGGGAACTATTTCCTCGCCTGTCCGAGACAAACACACCTGATGGACGGACACTGGATCGGTTTCGAGGTGAGAGGCAATCTTGTGCGGGCCGTGGCAATCGTCCATGAAGACAAGTTTCCGCAGGAGCAGCCCCCAGGACGCCCATAGGGTTGCGCGAGCAACCAGCGCTATGGCTTCGTCGTGGAGATCATTGCAAATCCGTCGCGGCTTATCTTGAAACTCGAAAGTCTGGCCGCGCCCCGACCGGTCTAGAACTGCCCCTGGTTGCCAAGCCACCAGGTCCAAGCTGAGGCATCCAAACAAGCCTTTGGCGCAGCCGGAGCATCGGCGAGGGATAGTGTCCTGAAGGTTCTGCAAAAAGTTTTGGAGAGAGAACGGCGCTTGCTCTGAAGGGCGAGCGGCCATGGCACGGTGGTG
>NZ_JAMYLU010000019.1:0-114709 GCF_040318135.1 Mesorhizobium sp. M1295 | reverse complement strand
CATTGCCGAGCGCACCGAGACCAGCCACGGCCGCAACGAGTGGCGGCAGGCCGAGATCGTGGCGGCGGCCGAGCCGCTGATGCCTGGCCACCAGGCCTTCATCCGCATCACCAGCCGGCGCGATCAGGCCAGACCTTTGATGCGCCTGTTCATGGCCTCCACGCTCATGTCGCCGCAGCGGGCGCTCGACCTCACCAGAGCTCATTGGCAGATCGAGAACGGCCTGCATTGGATGCTCGATGTCCATCTCGATGAGGATCTCAGCCGTGCCCGCAAGGACAATGCTCCCGCCAACACAGCCCTTCTCAATCGCCTCGCCAGAAACATCCTTCAGGCCGCCGATGTTGCCAAAGTTCCCATCAGCCATCGCATCAAGAAATGCGCCTGGAACGACGACTATCTCATCAATGCCATCACTCATATGCGATAGCCCTGCCTTACAGGGGGAGAAGGGAAGATCGCGTTCGTTCACGCCTTGGCCGCCTCTTCGATCTTGGCGACGTCGATCTTGGTCATCTGCATCATCGCCTGCATCACGCGGCCGGCCTTTTCCCTGTCGGGGTCCAACAGCAGTTTGGGCAGCTGCTCGGGAACGACCTGCCAGGAGAGGCCGAATTTGTCCTTCAGCCAGCTGCACTGGCTGGGCTCGCCACCGCCCGCGATGAGCCTGTCCCAGAAATAGTCGACCTCTTCCTGCGTCTTGCAGTCGATGGAGAGCGAGACCGCCTCGGTGAACTTGAATTGCGGGCCGCCGTTGAGGGCCTGGAACGGAACGCCGTCGAGCTCGAATGAGACCATCAGCACCTTGCCCTCACGATCGCCGCTGCCCTTGGGCCAGCGCATCACGCTCAGCACCTTCGAATTCTTGAAGATGGAAACGTAGTGGTTCATGGCCTCCTCGGCCTGGTCGTCGAACCACAGGCAGGTGGTGATCTTTTGCATTCTCTTGCTCCTCGGGCTGGTTTGTTTGCTTTCGAAACGGCCGGCTGGTGATTGATGCCCCGCTCCTGCCGTCTGCCCAAGGACGCTCGAGTAAAACACGATCCGACAGCACCTCTGACTTTTTTGCGGTCTGGACCGGCTGCGTCTTTGGCTGGCCGTTCGTTCCGCTACCTGGCGCAGCGCAAAATTGTGGCCAGACCAGAGCGTGGCGTCTATAAGGCCTGCGGCTCAATTCCGGTTTTCCGCACCTTTGGGTGCGACGCAGACAGCAAGGACAGTTCAATGCCCGCCTACCGTTCCCGCACCACCACCCATGGCCGCAACATGGCCGGCGCCCGCGGCCTGTGGCGCGCCACCGGGATGAAGGATTCGGATTTCGGCAAGCCGATCATCGCCGTGGTCAATTCCTTCACCCAGTTCGTGCCGGGCCACGTCCATCTCAAGGACCTCGGCCAGCTGGTTGCCCGCGAGATCGAGAAGGCCGGCGGCGTCGCCAAAGAATTCAACACCATCGCCGTCGACGACGGCATCGCCATGGGCCATGACGGCATGCTGTATTCGCTGCCGTCGCGCGAATTGATCGCCGATTCCGTCGAATACATGGTCAACGCGCATTGCGCAGACGCCATGGTCTGCATCTCGAATTGCGACAAGATCACGCCGGGCATGCTGATGGCGTCGCTGCGCCTCAACATCCCGACTGTCTTCGTCTCCGGCGGACCGATGGAGGCCGGCAAGGTGGTGCTCGCCGGCAAGAGCCAGGCGCTCGACCTAGTCGACGCCATGGTCGCCGCCGCCGACGACAAGATCTCCGACGAGGACGTCAAGATCATCGAGCGCTCGGCCTGCCCGACCTGCGGCTCGTGCTCGGGCATGTTCACCGCCAATTCGATGAACTGCCTGACCGAGGCGCTCGGCCTCTCGCTACCCGGCAACGGCTCGACGTTGGCGACGCACGCCGACCGCAAGCGCCTGTTCGTCGAGGCCGGCCATCTGATCGTGGATCTCGCCCAGCGCTATTACGAGCAGGACGACGACACCGCGCTGCCGCGCAGCATCGCCTCGAAGGGCGCCTTCGAGAACGCCATGACGCTCGACATCGCCATGGGCGGTTCGACCAACACCGTGCTGCACATCCTTGCCGCAGCACATGAGGGCGAGGTCGACTTCACCATGGAGGACATCGACCGGCTGTCGCGGCGGGTACCGGTGCTTTGCAAGGTGGCTCCGGCCAAGGCCGACGTCCACATGGAGGATGTCCACCGCGCCGGCGGCATCATGGCGATCCTCGGCCAGCTGGATAGCGCCGGGCTGATCAACCGCGACCTGCCGACGGTGCACACCGCGAGCCTCGGCGAAGCGCTCGACCACTGGGATATCTCGCGCACCACCAGCCAGAATGTCCGCGATTTCTTCCTGGCGGCACCCGGCGGCGTGCCGACGCAAGTCGCGTTCAGCCAGGACCGCCGCTGGGATGATCTCGATCTCGACCGCGAGAAAGGTGTCATCCGCTCGGCCGAACATCCTTTCTCAAGGGATGGTGGCCTCGCCGTGCTGAAAGGCAATCTCGCATTCGACGGCTGCATCGTGAAGACTGCCGGCGTCGATGAATCGATCCTGAAATTCACCGGTCCGGCAAGAGTGTTCGAAAGCCAGGACGCCAGCGTCAAGGCGATCCTGTCGAACGAGGTCAAGGCCGGCGATGTCGTCGTCATCCGCTATGAAGGGCCGCGCGGCGGCCCCGGCATGCAGGAAATGCTCTATCCGACCAGCTATCTTAAATCGAAGGGTCTCGGCAAAGCCTGCGCACTGATCACCGACGGGCGTTTTTCCGGCGGCACCTCCGGCCTGTCGATCGGCCACGTCTCGCCGGAAGCGGCGGAAGGCGGGCTGATCGGGCTGGTCAGGGAAGGCGACACGATCGAGATCGACATCCCCAACCGCACCATCCGGCTGGCTGTCGACGACGCGGAACTCATCGCCCGTCGCGCGGCGATGGAGGCGAAGGGAACAGCCGCTTGGAAGCCCGAGGAAAAGCGCAAGCGCAAGGTAACGACGGCCTTGCGCGCCTATGCGGCAATGGCAACCAGTGCTGCCAAGGGTGCGGTGCGGTACGTGCCGGAATAGGCATCATTCTTCAACGAGGTGGCGATAAATGGATTTCGACCTTGTGGTGCGCGGCGGGACGCTGCCCGACGGCAGGATCGCCGATATCGGCATCGTCGGCGAGACGATCGCGGCGATCGAGCCTGAGCTCAACATCAGCGCCGGCACGGCGATCGATGCCCATGGCAATCTGGTCTCGCCGCCTTTCGTCGATCCGCATTTCCATATGGACGCCACGCTTTCGCTCGGCATTCCCCGCATCAATGTCTCGGGCACGTTGCTCGAAGGCATTTCTCTGTGGGGCGAGCTGAAGCCGCTTCTGACCCACGAGGCGGTGCGCGACCGTGCGCTTGCCTATTGCGACTGGGCGGTGTCGATGGGCCTGCTCGCCATCCGCACCCATGTCGATGTCTGCGACGATCGCCTGCTGGCGGTGGAAGCGCTGCTCGACGTGAAGAAGACGGTTGCGCCGTATATCGACCTGCAATTGGTCGCCTTCCCGCAGGACGGGTTTTACCGCTCGCCGACGGCGCGCGACAACACCACCCGCGCGCTCGACATGGGCGTCGATGTCGTCGGCGGCATCCCGCATTTCGAGCGCACCATGGCCGACGGTACGCGCTCCGTCACCGAGCTCTGCGAGATCGCGGCCGAGCGCGGCCTGATGGTCGACCTGCATTGCGACGAGACCGACGATCCGCTGTCGCGCCACGTCGAGCAGCTTGCCTATGAGACGCAGCGGCTTGGATTGCAGGGCAGAGTGGCCGGCTCGCACCTCACCTCGATGCATTCGATGGATAATTACTACGTCTCGAAGCTGTTGCCGCTGATCGCCGAGGCCGGCGTTTCGGCGATCCCCAATCCGCTGATCAACATCATGCTGCAGGGCCGCCACGACACCTTTCCCAAGCGCCGCGGCTTGACGCGGGTCAAGGAAATGCTGGCGCACGGGATCCGCGTCGGCTGGGGCCAGGATTGCGTGCTCGACCCCTGGTATTCGCTGGGCACCGCAGACATGCTCGACGTCGCCTTCATGGGCCTGCATGTCGCGCAGATGTCGAGCCCAGCCGAGATGGCGCGCTGTTTCGACATGGTCACCAACGTCAATGCCGCCATCATGGGTCTCGACCACCTTGGCCTGGCCGTCGGCAAGCGCGCCAGCCTGGTCGTTCTCGATGCCGGCAACCCGCTCGAGGCGCTGCGCCTGCGCCCCGAGCGGCTCTGCGTCATTGCCAAAGGCAAGGTGGTGGCCGAGCGGAGCCGGCAGGACACGCGGCTTTCGATCGCCGGAAGGCCGGGCACCGTGAATCGGCGCCACGCTTAGACCAGCCGATTTCCGGCGCTGGTCTTACCGAATTCTCGATTTTCGCCTCGTCACGGCCGCTGCTAGCGACTACGACGCGGGTCACCGTACCCACGGCGAGGAACCGGTAACGGAATGGCGCAGCCCGCAGCCCAGAACTCGACGATCAGGAACGTGCTGCTGGCCGGCATCCTGCTGATGCTCGCCGGCGATTTCCTGTTTGCCTTGAACGACGCGATGGGCAAGTGGCTGGTCGCCAGTTTTTCCGTCGGCCAGGTCGTGCTGATCCGCTCGATCGGCGCCTTTTTCATACTCGGGCCGATGATTGCACATCAGGGTGCGGCCAAGCTGTTTCGCATGGAGCGGCCGGAGCTGCAGCTGCTGCGCGTGGTGATGACGACGCTCGACACGGCGCTGTTCTACGCGGCGGTCGTCTATCTGCCGCTCGCCGACGTGATGAGCTTCTACATGGCCGGGCCGATCTATGTCGCGGCGCTGTCGCACTTCTTGCTTGGCGAAAGGGTCGGCTGGCGCCGCTGGGCGGCTATCCTGGTCGGTTTCTGCGGCGTGCTGATCATGCTGAAGCCGTCTTCGGCCGCGTTCTCGCTGTCGTCGATGTTCGCGCTCGCCGGCAGCATTTCCTTTGCCTTCGCCATCATCCTCAACCGGCGACTGCGCGGCACCAGCGACACCTCGCTGGTCACCTGGCAAACCATCGGCACGCTGCTGGTCGGCGCTGCGTTGACCATCGGCAGTTGGAAGACGCCGTCCTCGCTCGATTTCGGCGCCATGCTGCTTCTCGGCATTGTCTCCTGCGGCGCGCATCTGATGATCACCAGGGCATTGAAGCTTGCGCCTGCCTCGACCTTGGCGCCGCTGCATTACAGCCTGCTGTTGTGGGCAGTGGTCTTCGGCTCGGCCTTCTTCGGCGATGTGCCTGGGCCACGCATCCTGGTCGGCTCGGCCATTGTCGTGCTGGCCGGCCTGTTCATCTTCCACCGCCAGAAGGTGGTCGACACGGTGCCGCCCGAAAACGTGCCGAAGGGTGTGAACTAACCCTGGCGCACCGCCGCGAGATGCCGTGAAAATTCCGGCGTCTCCATCAGTGCCTTGCAGCGCGCGAAGCGGCCGTCGGCGTAGGCGCGGAAATCGTCGACCGGATTGCCGTTGGCAAGCTGGATCAAGCCCCACAGCGTCCACAACAGGTCGCACATCGCCTTGTAGATGACGATGCGGGCGCGCTCCGCCGGTCTCGGCTCGCCGCCGAAATAGGCCAGCATCATCTCCTCGTCCTGCGCGGCGTCGAATTGCCCTTCGACGCTGAGGTCGCCGAGATCCCAGAGCGGATCGTTCATCCCGGAATATTCCCAGTCGACGATCCACATCCTGTCGCCCGTATCGAGAAAGTTTTCGCAGAGCGGATCGCAGTGGCAGGCGACGATTGGCAGAGGATGAGCCGCAAGTGCCGAGCGCACGGTTTCCGCTTCGCGGACCCCATCGTGGTAGCCGGCAGGCAGGGCGACGTCCTTGGTCGACAGCACTTTCAGATAATCATCGATCATCGCAAACAGTTCAAAGCGGAAGGGGAACACCGCGCCGGATGTGTGCAGTTTGCGAAAGGCCTTGCCGGCGCGTGCCGGGCTGCCCGGTCGGGTCTTGAATTTTTCCGGCGACATCGTCTCGGCGCTGGCGATGAAGCGGGTCACCAGCACGCCGGTCTCGGCATCGACATGCAGCACTTCCGGGCTGACGCCGGCCTTCGCCGCTTCCCGCGCCGCCACTGCCTCGTTGGCGCGGTTGATGTATTCCTCGGTACCCTTGCCGGGGATACGCAGGCAGAAATCCTTACCCCTGAAGACGAGGTTGGTCAGGCCGCCGAGCCGTTCCAGCGGGCCGTCATAACCGGCCAGCATCGGAATGGCCGCAAGTGCGGCGCGTGCCTGGTCGTCCGCCATGGCTTTCGCTCCTTTTCCAGTCTTTATTGTCGCGACGACGGTTCCACAGTTTTCGCCGTTTGGCTATGATCGCGTCGCAGATCGATACCAGGCGACGGAAAGCGATGACGGACAGCAAACAGCAGAGCGCGCTCGCCGCAGCCTATGCGGCGAAGCGACCGGAAGACGTCGCGGCGCTCTACGACAGCTGGGCCGGCACCTATGACGCCGACATGTCGGCGGCCGGCTATCGCCATCCGACCATCTGCCTTGCCTTGCTGGCCCGCCATCTGCCGCGCGGCGCCGCTCCTCTCCTCGATGCTGGCGCAGGCACCGGGCTCATCGGCGAATGGCTTGCCATCACCGGTTATCCGCAGGTCGAGGCGCTCGACATTTCGGAAGGCATGCTGGCGCAAGCCGCGCGCAAAGGCGTCTATTCGGCCCTTCATTGCCTGGCGCTTGGCGCGCCGCTGCCTTTCGTGGACGATGCCTATGCCGGGATCATCTCAGCCGGCGTCTTCACGTCCGGCCATGTCGGGGCCGAGGGTCTGGACGAGCTGATCCGCATCTGCCGGCCGGGCGGGGTGATCGTGCTGACGGTGAAGAACACGCTGTGGGATGCGGGTTTTGCCGCGCGGATCGCCGAGCTCGAGGCGCAAGGCACCGTCACCCGCGCCGAGGAGACGCCGCCCTATGTCTCGATGCCAGGCGAGGCCGATACGGTGCCCAGCCGGGGGCTGGTGCTCATCGTGAACTGAGGCTGAAACCGGAAGGCTCTAGGCCTTCACCTTTGCTCCCGCCGGATCGTAAAGCGGCTCGAGGTGGATTTTAGCCGGCGTCCGTTCCATCGCCACCACCAGCTCGTAATCGCCGGAGGTGAGGAAATCATCGCCGACGCCATCGGCATTGCGCACATAGCCGTAGCCGATGTTCTTGCCGACGGTGTAGCCATAGCCGCCGCTGGTGAGATAACCGACGGCCTCGCCATTGCGCAGGATGGTCTCACGCCCGAGCAGCACGATATCCGGATCATCGACTGTGAAGCCGGCAAAACGTTTCCTGAGCGCCGCGCCGTCGAGCTTTTCAAGCGCCCGCCGGCCGAGGAAATCGGTGTTCTTCCTGAGCTTCACCGCCCAGCCGAGGCCGGCCTCCTGCGGCGTGTCGTTGGGCGTGATATCGGCGCCCCAGGCGCGGTAACCTTTTTCCAGCCGCAGCGATTCTAGCGCCCGATAGCCGACCGGGCGAATGTTGTGGACAGCGCCCGCCGTCATCAGCGCGTCGAAAACCTCGCCCGTCGCCGCGATCGGCGCATGCAGCTCCCAGCCGAGCTCGCCGACATAGGTGACGCGCAGTGCCCGAATGACGTGGCCGGCAATGGCGATCTCGCGAACATGGCCGAACGGAAAGGCGGCGTTCGAGACGTCGGCATCGGTCACCGCTGACAGCACGTCGCGGGCGCGCGGCCCCATCAGCGACAATGTGCCGAACTCCTCGGTGACGTCGGTCAGCGTCACGTCGAACTCGCTGCCGATATGATCGGCAATCCAGGAGAAATCATGCGTGCGGAAACCGGTGCCGGTGACGATGTAGAATTTCTCCTCATCGAGCCTCGCCACGGTCAAATCGGCCTCGATACCGCCGCGCGTGTTGAGGAGCTGCGTGTAGGTCAGCCGGCCGACCGGCTTGGCAACGTCGTTGGCGCAGATCCAGTCCAGCGCCTTCAGCGCGTCGGCACCGGTCATTTCGTATTTGGCGAAAGACGACTGGTCGAAAATGCCGATCTTTTCGCGCACGTGGCGGTGCTCGTCGCCGACGGGTGAAAACCAGTTCTGCCGGCCCATCGAATAGAGGTCCTTCGGCTCGATGCCTTCCGGCGCGAACCAGTTCGGCCGCTCCCAGCCAAGTTTCGAGCCGAACACGGCGCGATGTTTTTGCAGCCGTTCGTATAAAGGCGAAACGATGCGTGGCCGGCCGCTGACATATTCCTCGTGCGGGAAGCCGATCGTGTAGTGCTTGCCGTAGGCTTCCAGCGTGCGGTCTCGGACCCATTGCCGGTCGCGGTGCAGATCGGAAAAGCGGCGGATGTCGACCACCCACAGATCGAGCGGCGCCTCGCCGTCGACCACCCATTGCGCCAGCACCCAGCCGGCGCCGCCGCCGGATGCAATGCCGAAGGCGTTGAAGCCGGCGCCGACGAACATATTGGGGCATTCCGGCGCCACACCGAGGATGAAATTGCCGTCCGGCGTAAAGCTCTCCGGACCGTTGATCATCTGCTTGACGCCGACATTGGTGAGCGCCGGGACACGCTCGATCGCCTGGCTCATATGCTGCTCGAAATGATCGTAATCATCGTCGAACAGCCGGAACTCCCAATCGTCCGGCACATCGCCGCCGGGCAGACCGGTCGTCCAGGCCTGCGGGTTCGGCTCGTAGCCGCCCATCACCAACCCGCCGACCTCCTCCTTGAAATAGGTGCGGCGATCGGGGTCGCGAATCGTCGGCGCATCGGTCGCCAAGCCGTCGATCCTCCCGGTGATGATGTACTGGTGCTTCACCGGCTGCAGCGGCACGTTTATGCCGGCGAGCGCACCCACCTGCCGCGCCCATTGCCCGGCGCAGTTCACCACCTTGTCGCAGGCGATATCGCCCTTGCTGGTCTTCACCGCGGTGATGCGGCCGTCTCTCATTTCGAAGCCGGTGACCCGCACCTCCTCGAACAATTTTGCGCCGTGCATGCGCGCGCCCTTGGCCAGCGACTGGGTGATGTCGGAAGGGCTTGCCTGACCGTCGCTGGGCAGCCAAGAAGCGCCGACGAGGTCGCCGGTTTCCAGCAGCGGCCACATTTCCTTGACCTCGGTCGGCGACAGCAGATGCATGTCCATGCCGAAGCTCTTTGCCGTCGTTGCCAGCCGCTTATACTCGGTCCAGCGGTCGGCATTGGTGGCAAGCCGCAGGCAGCCGGTCATCTTCCAGCCGGTGGCAAGGCCGGTTTCGGCTTGCAGCCCTTTGTATAGATCGACCGAATATTTGAGCACCCGCGTGATCGACGCCGACGAGCGCAGCTGGCCGACCAGCCCGGCAGCATGCCAGGTCGAGCCCGAGGTCAGCTTGCCCTGTTCGAGCAGCACGATTTCGGCCTTGTGGTCGCGCGCCAGATGATAGGCCGTCGAACAGCCGATGATGCCACCGCCGATGACGACGATGCCGGCCTGGGCGGGCAAGGTCATGGCCGCATCCCGTATTTTGTCCTGTAGTTTTCCAGGGCGGCTTCGAGCCGCGCCAGGTTTTCGTCGGCGTAGGCGGCGTAGTCGACGCCGGGCGCATCGAGGTAGAGCTCGGAAACCATGCCCCACATCGCCTCGCGCAGCAGCGACGCGCATTGCATGGCGGCGTGCGAGCGCCGTATCGCTTCGTCCGGCTCCTTCATGAAGTAGGCGGTCAGGAAGGCGAAGGATTCCTCGTCGCTCATGCCGGCATTGGAAGCCGCGCCGGCAAGGTCGAACATCGCGGTGTTGAAGCCGGCATATTCGAAATCGATGAGCCATAGCCTGTGACCGTCATCGATTATGTTAGCCGGCAGAAGATCGTTGTGGCCGAAGACGATCGGCAGCAGTTTTTGCGCGCGCTCGAGCTCGTCCGCCAGCGTCAGCAGGCGTGGCAATTCGCCCAGCTTGCGGCTGCCGCCTTCCTCCAGCGTGCGCGCATAGTCGCGAATGACGTGGAATACCCAGAACATGAAGCCGGCGCCGGAGACATGACCGGGCATCTCCCGGTGGAAACCGCGCAGCAACGCGGCGACGCGGCCGAGATCGGCGCGCACGTCTTGCGCGACATAGGCCTTGGCGCCGAGATACTCCGTCACCATGACGCCGGGTCCGGTGTAGCGGACGGCCGGAGCGAAGCCTGCCGCGTGTGCTGCCCGCGCGGTCATCATCTCGCGCTCGCGAAAGACATGGTGGAACGGATAGTCCTGCCCGATGCGCACGACGTGCCGCCCGGCCGCGTCCTTGACCAGGTAATTGGCATTGCTCAACCCGCCCGGCAGCGGCGCAATGTCGATGCTGCCGGTCCAGCAAGGCAGCGCGCGGATGCGGTCTTCGACAGTCACGATCTCGTCCAACATTGGGTCAATTTTCCACGCATGTCATGGCTGGCCAGCGATGACAATCGGACGGAGGAATGGAGGCAACGCGAAGATCTCGTCGGTGCAGATCTCGGGATCGGTATCCCGCACCGCACCGACGAGCCCCTTTGTGCCGGGTTCTTCGACGCCGGCATCCGCCCCCGCGGATCCTAATTTTCGGTTCCCTCGCACCCGAGGATTTCCCAGGCGTTCAGGCAGGCAATTTTTCGTGCGGCTCAGCCGTCGGCCTCCGTTCCGAGCCTGTCACAGCGATAATGTCGCGCCAGGCTGGAGACGTTGTCAACGCGAAATTGTGGTGTTTTCTGCTTTTTTGCCCGAATTTTGCGAAATATCTTGGAGTAAGTGGCATTTATGCTGTAGAAACGGTCAATGGTGCAACAATTCGACCGGTTGGAACCGATGGGCCACTCGAAGCGGCATGGCGAAATCCTGCGCCTCCTCAAGGAGGAAGGCACCGTCACCATTGCCAGCCTGGCTGACCGGCTGGGCGTCTCGCTGGAGACGGTACGCCGCGATGTCAAGCCACTGACCAGCGATGGTTCCATCCTCAAGATGCATGGCGCCGTCGGCCTGCCGTCGATTGCCGGCGAAGCGCCGTTCG
Organism: Mesorhizobium sp. M1295; assembly: GCF_040318135.1. Lineage (NCBI taxonomy): Bacteria > Pseudomonadati > Pseudomonadota > Alphaproteobacteria > Hyphomicrobiales > Phyllobacteriaceae > Mesorhizobium > Mesorhizobium sp. M1295. The sequence goes on along the minus strand of NZ_JAMYLU010000019.1, from coordinate 103,676 downwards.
AGCGGCGCATGCGTGAGAACGCCGATGCCAAGCGGGCAATTGCCCGCATGGTCGCTGCCACCATCCGCGACGGCGAGTCGATCATGCTCGACACCGGCACGACCACGAGCTTCCTGGCCCGCGAGCTGCTCGGCCACCGGCGGCTGACGGTCGTCACCAATTCCTCCGACATCGCCCGCACGCTGGCCACCGTCAACGGCAACAAGGTCTATATGGCCGGCGGCGAGCTGCGCAGCGATTCCGGTGCTGCTTTCGGCGTCTCAGCCATCGAATTCGTCAGCCGCTTCTCCGTCAGCCACGCGGTGATTTCGACCGGCGCGGTCGATGCCATCACGGGTGTCATGGACTATGACCTCGAAGAGGCTGAGTTCGCCCGCATGGTGCTGTCGCGCGGCCAGCGTTCGCTTGTCGTCACCGACCACAGCAAATTCGGCCGGCAGGGTCTGGTTCAGGTCTGCGGCTTCGACGGCTTTTCCGAACTCGCGACCGACCGTCTGCCGCCGCATGACATCGCCGCCGCCCTTGCCCAGGCCGGCGCGCGGCTCAGCATTGCGGATGGCGGAAGCGAGGACTGAGCTCTATCGGGAGAACGGCACCAGCACCCACTTCCCAGCGCCGCCTCTGCCGTGTTTAGTCCGGCCATGGCTTTCACCATCCGCCAATTGCAGTTCTTCATCGCCGTCGCCGAGCAAGGCACGGTGTCGGGCGCCGCCCAGAATCTGTCGATCTCGCAATCCTCGGTCACCGAGGCGATCAAGGAGCTGGAGCACGATCTCGGCGTCGAGCTGTTCGAGCGCCACCCGCGCGGGCTGAACATCACCCACAAGGGCCACCAGTTCCTGCGCCATGCGAGGAAGATCCTTGCCGACGTTTCCGATGCGCGCCGCGCCTTCTTCGGCGAACAGATCGCGGCAAGCGGGCGGCTGCAACTTGGCGTCACCTCGCTGGTCGCCGGCTATGTGCTGTCCGATCTTCTTGCCCGCTACCGCCGCGCCTATCCGGGTGTCGAGGTCTCGGCGATCGAGGACAATGGCGACTATCTCGAGCACCTGTTGATCGGCGGCAAGCTCGACATTGCGGTCATGGTCACCTCGAACCTGCGCGACCGCACCGCGCTGCAGTCCGAAATCCTCGAAGTCTCGGCCTACCGGCTGTGGCTGCCGCTCGGCCATCCGTTGGCCGGTGCCGACATCATCGGCATCGGCGATATCGCCTCGGAACCGCTGATCATGCTGACCGTCGACGAGATCGAGGAGAATACCGGAAAGCTGCTGACGGCGATCGGCGCCAAACCGCACGTCGCATTCCGCACCCGCTCGGTCGAAGCGGTGCGCAGTCTCGTCGCCACCGGCGCCGGCGTGGCGCTGCTGCCGGACCTCGTCTACCGGCCATGGTCGCTGGAAGGCGACCGCATCGAATCGCGCGATATTTCGGGATCGTTGCCGGTCGTCCAAGTCGGCATGGTCTGGCGGCGCGGCTCCGGCCTGCCGCAGGCGGCGCGCGACTTCATCGGACTTGCCCAGTCGCAGCGCATGGTGCGCCAACGGCCCGAGAAGATCGGCCGGTGATGTATCGGAAAAACCGATATCGGCTTTCTGATAAATGAATTTGCGAAACCGGAAATTTCGCAGCACTTTTGAGCCAGGGAACAAAGCTGCCGCAGGAGCACGGCCCCTTAGAGCCGCGCATCCAACGTTTGAACGGGCGCATGACCTTTTCCGAAAACCGAAACCGGTTTCGAGGTCATGCAAAATGGGAGATCGACGATGAATTCATTGCTGAAATCATGCACTGCCTTGACGGTCGCGCTGACCTTCTCCGGCCAGGCCATCGCCCAGGTCAAGGAGCTGGGCAAGGGTGAAGGCGAGGTCAATATCGTCGCCTGGCCGGGCTATATCGAGCGCGGCGAAACCGACAAGGGCTATGATTGGGTCACCTCGTTCGAGAAGGAAACCGGCTGCAAGGTCAACGTCAAGACCGCCAACACCTCCGACGAGATGGTTTCGTTGATGAACGAAGGCGGTTTCGACCTTGTCACTGCCTCCGGCGACGCCTCGCTGCGCCTGGTTGCGGGCAAGCGCGTCCAGCCGATCAACACCGACCTCATCCCGAGCTGGAAGACGGTCGACGACCGGCTGAAGGATGCGCCCTGGTTCACCGTCGGCGGTGTCCATTACGGCGTGCCGTACCAATGGGGGCCGAATGTGCTGATGTACAACACCGAAGTGTTCAAGGAGGTGCCGAAGAGCTGGAACATCGTGTTCGAGGAAATGAAGCTACCCGACGGCAAGTCGAACAAGGGCCGCGTCCAGGCCTATGACGGGCCGATCCACATTGCTGATGCCGCCAACTACCTGATGGCCCACAAGCCGGAGCTCGGCATCAAGGATCCGTACGAACTGACTGAGGACCAGTACAAGGCTGCGCTCGACCTGCTGCGCGTCCAGCGTACGCTGGTCGGACGCTACTGGCATGACGCTGCCATCCAGGTCGACGATTTCCAGAACGAAGGCGTCGTCGCCTCCGGTTCATGGCCCTATCAGGTCAACACGCTGATCGCGGCCAAGAAGCCGGTCGCCTCGACCATTCCCGAGGAGGGCGTCACCGGCTGGGCCGACACCACCATGATGGAGGCCGATGCGGCCCACCCGAACTGCGCCTACATGTGGATTGAGCATTCGCTGTCGCCGAAAGTGCAGGGCGACGTCTCCGCCTGGTTCGGCTCGCTGCCGGTGGTGCCCGCCGCCTGCAAGGGCAACGAACTGCTCGGCGAAGAGGGCTGCAAGACCAACGGCTACGACAATTTCGACAAGATCAAGTTCTGGAAGACGCCGGTCTCGAAATGCGCCACCCAGAACGACCAGTGCGTGCCCTATTACCGCTGGGTGTCGGACTATATCGGCGTCATCGGCGGACGGTGAGTTCGTCTCACCTACGAAGCTCGGCGCTGCCCCTCACCCTTACCCTCTCCCCGTGAAGAACGGGGGGTCGCCAGCGTTGGAGCGCCTCCCTTCTCCCCGTCCACTACGGGAGAAGGTACCGGCAGGCGGATGAGGGGCAGCGCTACCCTGAATTTGATGAGCCTGACAGATCAGGACAACCCATGACCCCCGCCGTTTCTTTCCAAAAAGTCTCCCGCCATTTCGGCAGCGTGCGTGCCGTCGACGCGGTCGATCTCGACATCGTGCCGGGCGAGTTCTTCGCCATGCTCGGGCCATCCGGCTCGGGCAAGACGACGTGCCTGCGCCTCATCGCCGGGTTCGAGCAGCCGACGGCGGGCTCGATCTCGATCTTCGGCGAACGCGCCGAGGGCGTGCCGCCCTATCGCCGCAACGTCAACACCGTGTTCCAGGATTATGCGCTGTTCCCGCATCTCAACGTGCTCGACAACGTCGCCTATGGGCTGATGGTCAAGGGCGTCGGCAGACCGGAGCGGCAAAAGGCGGCGGAAGAAGCGCTGGCGCTGGTGCGGCTTCCCGGCTACGGCGCGCGTCGCCCTGGCCAGCTTTCCGGCGGCCAGCGCCAGCGCGTCGCGCTCGCCCGTGCGCTGGTCAACCAGCCCAAGGTGCTGTTGCTCGACGAGCCGCTCGGCGCGCTCGACCTCAAGCTTCGCGAGAACATGCAGGAGGAGTTGAAATCGCTGCAGAAGGCGCTCGGCATCACCTTCGTGTTCGTCACCCATGACCAGGGCGAGGCGCTGTCGATGGCCGATCGCGTCGCCGTCTTCAACGACGGCAAGATCATGCAGATCGGCACGCCGGAAGACATCTACCAGCGCCCCAAGACCCGCTTCGTCGCCGATTTCGTCGGCTCGTCCAACGTACTGCCGCCGGATTTCGTCCAGCGCTATGCCGGCCAGCATCGCTGGGGCAGCCTGCGCCCTGAATCCATTCGCATCGGCCGGGCGGCCAAGGGCGACGGCGTTGCGGCTCGCCTGGTGTCGACCAACTATCTCGGCGCGACGATAAGACTGGCGCTCGATGCCGAAGGCTTGCGGCTGCATGCCATCGTGCCGGCGGGTGCTGCCTTGCCCCGGGAAGGCGAGGCGGTGGTGCTCACCTTCAACCGCGAGCATTTGCATCTGATGGACGAGCTGGGATGAGCCTGGACGCCGCCATGCCGCGGGCCACGACCCCCGCCATCCTGCCGGGAAGCGGCGGCCTGCGCGGCGCGCTCTCCGACCTCTTCTGGCGCCGGCCCCAACTCCTGCTTCTGCTCATGCTGCTGCCGCCGGTTCTTTGGCTCGGCATCGTCTATATCGGCTCGCTGTTCGCGCTGCTTTTGCAGAGCTTCTTCTCGATCGACGAGTTCTCCGGCCTCATCAACCGCGAGTTCACGCTGAAGACTTATGGCGACCTGCTGCAGGCCGCCAATCTCGACATCATCCTGCGCACGGTAACGATGGCGGCGCTGGTGACGTTTGCGTCGGCGGTCATTGCCTTTCCCATCGCCTATTACGCGGCGCGCTATGCGCGCGGCCGTTGGAAGGCGTTGTTTTATCTCGGCGTCATGCTGCCGCTGTGGTCGAGCTACCTGGTCAAGATCTATGCCTGGAAGCTGATCCTCGCCAAGGAAGGCATCCTGACGTGGCTGCTGACCAAATTGCATCTTCTGTGGCTGCTTGATGCCTGGCTGTCGCTGCCGATCGTCGGCGGCAACTCGCTGTCGGTATCGTCCACCGGCACCTTCATCGTCTTTGTCTATGTCTGGCTGCCGTTCATGATCCTGCCGGTGCAGGCGGCCCTCGAGCGCGTGCCGGGCAATCTGGTCGAGGCTTCTTCCGATCTCGGCGCGTCACCCGGCCAGACCTTCCGCAACGTGCTGTTCCCGCTGGCATTGCCGGGTACCGTCGCCGGTTCGATCTTCACCTTCTCGCTGACGCTCGGCGACTACATCATTCCGCAGATCATCGGCACCTCGCGGCTGTTCATCGGCCAGGCCGTCTATTCGCAGCAGGGCACCGCCGGCAACATCCCGCTCGCCGCCGCCTTCACTGTGGTGCCGATCGTCATCATGGGCTTCTATCTCTGGGGCGCAAAGCGCATGGGGGCCTTCGATGCGCTCTGACCGCGGCCAATCCGCGCCGATCGGCCTGAAGCTCGCTGCCACCGGGGGCCTGCTTTTCCTGCACCTGCCGATTCTGCTGATCTTCGTCTATGCCTTCACCACCGAGGAGAAGAGCTTCGTCTGGCCGCCGCCGGGCCTGACCACGCAATGGTTCGCCGTCACCTGGAACCGCCCCGACGTCTGGCAGGCGCTGTCGCTGTCTGTACGGGTCGCGGCGATCTCGACCGCCATCGCGCTGGTCCTCGGCACGCTCTGCGCCGCCGCCGTGTCCCGCACAAAATTCTTTGGCCGCGAAACCATATCGCTGCTGGTCATCCTGCCGATCGCGTTGCCCGGCATCATCACCGGCATTGCGCTGCGCTCGGCCTTCGCGCTGGCCGAAATCCCGTTCTCGTTCTGGACGATCGTCCTCGGCCACGCCACCTTCTGCGTGGTCGTCGTCTACAACAATGCGGTCGCCCGTTTCCGCCGCACGTCCGGCTCGATGATCGAGGCGTCGATGGATCTCGGCGCCGACGGTTTCCAGACCTTTCGGCATGTCGTGCTGCCCAACATCGCAACCGCGCTGCTGGCCGGCGGCATGCTTGCCTTTGCGCTGTCCTTCGACGAGGTCATCGTCACCACCTTCACCGCCGGCCAGCAGCAGACGGTGCCGATCTGGATGCTCGAAGAGTTGATCCGTCCGCGCCAGCGTCCGGTCACCAATGTCGTGGCCATGGTGGTGGTGCTGGTGACGCTGCTTCCCATCCTCGCTGCCTATTACCTGACCCGCGACGGCGACCAGATCGCCGGTTCGGGCAAATGATCTCGTTCATAAGGGAGAGACTTCCATGGACACGCAGATGCTGATCGGCTCGAAATTCGAAAAAGGCACCGAGACCGAGGAACCGATCCTCAACCCGAAGACCGGGGCGAGCATCCTCAATCTGCCCGAGGCCAGCCCGGCGCAGATCGAGGCGGCGGTGCTTGCCGCCGAAAAAGCCTTCGTCACCTGGTCCCGCACAACGCCGGCGCAGCGCGCCGGCTATCTCCTGAAGATCGCCGATCGCATCGAGGCCGCGGCACAGGATTTCGCGGCGCTCGAGGCGCTGAACTGCGGCAAGCCGATCAATGCCGTGCTTAATGACGAGATCCCGGCGATCGTCGACTGCTATCGCTTCTTTGCCGGTGCGGTCCGCTCGATGCCCGGCCAGGTCGCCGGCGAATACATTCCCGGCCACACCTCGATGGTCCGCCGCGACGCCATCGGCGTTGTCGCGTCGATTGCGCCGTGGAACTATCCGCTGATGATGATGGCCTGGAAGCTGGCGCCGGCGATTGCCGGCGGCAACACCGTCGTCTTCAAGCCGTCGGAACAGACGCCGCTGACCGCGCTGAAGCTTGCGAAAATCCTTGCCGAGATCCTGCCGGAAGGCGTCGTCAACGTCGTGCTCGGCCGCGGCGACAGTGTCGGCAACACGCTGATCAACCACCCGAAGGTCAACATGATCTCGATCACCGGCGACGTCGCCACTGGCAAGAAGGTGCTGCAGGCCGCCGCCAAATCGGTCAAGCGCACACATCTCGAGCTCGGTGGCAAGGCGCCCGTCATCGTCTTCGACGACGCCGATCTCGGTGCAGTGGTCAACGGTCTGCGCGCCTTCGGCTATTACAATGCCGGCCAGGACTGCACCGCCGCCTGCCGCATCTATGCCGGCAAGAAGATCTACGACAAGCTTGTCGCCGACCTCTCCGCTGCGGTCTCGACCATCAAGTATGATCGCCCCGACGATACCGAGAACGAGATCGGCCCGCTGATTTCGCGTCGCCAGCGTGATCGCGTCTCGAGCTTCGTCGAGCGCGCGTCTGAGCTCAAGCACATCGAGATCACCACGGGCGGCAAGCCGGGCGAGGGCTCCGGCTTCTTCTACCAGCCGACCGTCGTCGCCGGCGCGCTGCAGGAAGACGAGATCGTGCGCCGCGAAGTGTTCGGCCCGGTGGTTTCGGTCACCCGTTTTTCCGAAGTCGACGAGGCGGTGAACTGGGCCAATGACTCTGACTATGGCCTGGCGTCATCGGTGTGGACCAAGGACGTTTCGCGCGCCATGGCGACGGCCGCCCGCCTGCAATATGGCTGCACCTGGATCAACACCCACTTCATGCTGACAAACGAGATGCCGCATGGCGGGTTGAAACAATCCGGCTACGGCAAGGACATGTCGCTCTATGCGCTGGAGGATTATACAGCCGTCCGCCACGTCATGATTGCGCACGGGTAGGGTCCAGATGCGGGAGAAGGTGGCCTGAAGGCCGGAAGTGGCGGCGCGACTATTCTTCCGCCTCGTCCGTCCCGTCCGCCGCCGGCGCCACCAGCAGCACGGTGGCGCCGAGGAGCGCGGCGATGAAGGAGCCGGCGAGGATGCCGACCTTGACCGCGTCCTGCAGAGCGACGTCGCTGGCGAAGGCGAGCAGGCCGATGAACAGGCTCATGGTGAAGCCGATGCCGCAGAGCAGCGAAATGCCGATCATGTGCAGCCAGCCGGCATTGACCGGCAGATCGGCGAAGCCGAGCCGGATGGCAAGCGCAGAAGACCCGAACACGCCGACCAGCTTGCCGGCGACGAGGCCGGCGGCGACGCCGAGCGTCAGCGGCTCGGCCAGGGCGGCAGCGCTGAGACCGCCGAGCGAGACGCCGGCGTTGGCAAAGCCGAAAATCGGAATGACGAAAAAGGCGACGACTTTGTGCAGGCCGTGTTCGAGCCGGTGCAGCGGCGAATGGTCGAGATCGTGGCCGCTGCCCAGCGATATCTTCAATGGAATGGTGAGGGCCAGCGCGACGCCGGCAAGCGTCGCATGGACGCCCGATTTGAGCACCAAAACCCACAGAACGATGCCGAGCAAGACGTACGGCAGCAACGTCAGCACCCGCATGCGGTTGAGCACCACCAGCAGCGCGATGACCCAGAAGGCGGCGCCGAGATAGGCGAGCGACAGGCCGCTGGTATAGAACACCGCAATGATGAGCACGGCGCCGAGATCGTCGATGATGGCGAGCGCGGTGAGGAATATCTTCAGCGAGCCCGGCACGCGGCTGCCGAGCAGCGACAGCACTCCGAGCGCAAAGGCGATATCGGTGGCGGTCGGGATCGCCCAGCCGGACAGAGCGGCCGGATCGTTGCGGTTGATGGCGACGTAGACCAGTGCCGGCACCGCCATGCCGCCGGCGGCGGCGATGCCGGGCAGCACGCGGCGCGGCCAAGTCGAGAGCTGGCCGTCGAGCATCTCGCGCTTGATCTCGAGGCCGACCAGCAGGAAGAACACCGCCATCAGGCCGTCATTGATCCAGTGCGAGACGCTGAGCGGTCCGAGATAGGCGTGGAGGGCGGAGAAATAAGCCTCGCCCAGCGGCGAATTGGCGACGATCAGGGCCAGCGCCGCCGCAGCCATCAGGATGAGGCCGCCGGCCGCCTCGCTGTCGAGGAATTCGCGCAGCATGGAGACCAGCCGCTTTTCGTCCTGCATGTCGCCTCCGTCGTATCAGCGGCAAGGTCCGACACCGCCAAGCGATGATGCGCAAACAGCGCTGGCCGGGCAAGCCTGCAGTCAGAGCCTTTTAGCGCGGCGCGCGCTTGGCGAGGATACGCTGCAGCGTGCGGCGATGCATGTTCAGCCGGCGCGCGGTTTCCGAGACGTTGCGGTCGCACATTTCATAGACGCGCTGGATGTGCTCCCAGCGTACCCGGTCGGCCGACATCGGATTTTCGGGCGGTGCTGCGCGTTCGCCCGCCGTGCGGGTCAGGGCTGCAAAGATGTCGTCGGCGTCGGCCGGCTTCGACAGATAGTCGATAGCGCCGAGCTTCACCGCCGTCACCGCGGTGGCGATGTTGCCGTAGCCGGTGAGGATGATGGCGCGGGCATCGTCGCGCTTCTCGCGGATCGCGGCGACGACGTCGAGGCCGTTGCCGTCGGCCAGCCGCATGTCGACCACCGCATAGGCCGGCGGATTGGCGCGCGCCTTGGCAACCGCTTCCTCGACGCTCTCTGCCGTCTCGACGACAAAACCCCTGGTTTCCATGGCGCGGGCAAGCCGCGTCAGGAACGGCTTGTCGTCGTCGACGATCAGCAGCGAGGTGTCCTCGCCTTCGACCATTGCGCCAATCGTTTCGTCAGTACTCATCGTGCTGAAAATCCTGCTGCCTGATTTTTACGCAAATATAGTTTCGCAACGCTATTGTCCAATTTAGGCCGTGTCGAACATGGTGGCCGAAGCCTGCTCGGGATTGAGGAAGACGCTGCGCGGCCACGATATCTGCACGATAGCGCCCTCGCCGGGCTCGCTCGAATTGCGGAAATCGAGCGTCGCGCCGGAGCGTTCGAGCAAGGTCTTGGCGATGAATAGGCCGAGGCCGAGGCCGCCGCCGGCTTCGGTGCCTTGTCGCGTTGACATATAGGGTTCGCCGATGCGGTCGATGATCTCGGGCGGAAAGCCCGGCCCGTCGTCGATGATCGTGAAGCTGACAACGGCCTCGTTCCAGCTCCAGCGCACGGTGACATTCTTGTGGGCGAAGTCGACGGCGTTCTCGACCAGATTGCCGAGGCCGTAGATGACGCCGGGATTGCGCCGGCCCACCGGTTCCGGGCCGATGCGCTCGCCCGGCCGAAGCTTAATCGAGATGCCGAAATCGCGGTGCGGTGCCGTCACTTCCTCGACCAGTGAGGTCAGCGGCAGGCGCGAGAGATGCACCTCGCTCTCGGAGGACAGGCTGGTCAGGCGCTTCAGGATTTCGCGGCAGCGCTCGCTCTGCGAACGCAGCAGCTTCACGTCCTCGCCGTATTTGGGATCTTCGCCAAGCGCCTTCTCCATCTCCTTGGCGACAAGCGCGATCGTGGCGAGCGGCGTGCCGAGCTCGTGCGCGGCGGCGGCGGCGAGGCCGTCGAGGGCCGAGAGATGTTGCTCTCGCTGCAGCACCAGTTCGGTGGCGGCAAGCGCGTTGGCAAGCAGCCGCGCCTCCTCGGCCACCCGGAAGGCATAGATCGCGGTAAAGGCGATGGAGCAGAACACCGCCATCCACATGCCGGCGACATAAATGAACGGCATCGCCAATGGCGCGCCCTCATGCCAGGGCAGCGGCAGGTGGTAAAAGACCAGCAGCGTCGCCGCCACGATCACCAGCGCGCCGAGCATGGCGGTCAGCCGTAGCGGCAGCGACGTCGCCGAGACGACGACGGGCACGGTCATCAGCAGCGAAAACGGATTGGTGAGGCCGCCGGTCATGTAGAGCAGGCCGGCAAGCTGCAGGCTGTCGAAGGTCAGGATGGCAAAGGCCGAGGGCGGGGTAAGCCGATGCGCCGCCGGATAGCGGAAGGTCAGCAAAAGGTTCATCCAGGCCGAACAAGCGATCAGCGCAAAACACATGCTGACCGGCAGCGGAAATTTCAGCCCGTAAGCGACGACAAGCACGGTCAGGCTCTGGCCGACGATGGCAAGCCAGCGCAACCTGATCAGCGTGTTGAGGCGCAGCCGCTGGCTTTGCTGGAAGTCGGGTGCGTGCAGGATGTTTATCATGGCCAATGATTATAGAGGGGAAACAGCCGGAGGTCTTTTCCGAAAAAGCGCCGAAGCTGGCCTTCCGTTCGGGATAACAGTCCGGGAATCATTAGGTACCGCGCGGTTTGGCGCGGCTCGTTGCGGCGGCGAGAAGCGGGTTCTCCGGCCAGACATGCCTGGGATAGCGGCCGCGCATGTCTGTCCGCACATCGGCCCAGGAGCCGCGCCAGAACCCGGGCAGGTCGCGCGTCGTCTGGATCGGCCGGCGCGCCGGTGACAGCAATTCGAGCGTCAGCGGCACAGTGCCGTTGGCGATCGCGGGATGCCGGTCGAGGCCGAACAGCTCCTGCACGCGGATTGCCAGTACCGGCCATTCGCCGTCATAGCGGATCGGCAGCCGACTGCCCGACGGCGCGTCGAAATGGGTCGGCGCCAATGTGTCGATCTTGCGCTGCAATTCGTGCGGTACCAGCGTCATCAGGCCTTGCGAAAGCACGCTGGGATCGATCGCGGCAAAGGATGCGGCGCCGGAAAGGAACGGCAGCAGCCAGTCGTCGAGGCGCTCGACGAGCGCCGCATCGGAGACATCGGGCCATGGCGCACCGAGGCCGCGATGCAGCCAGCCGAGCCGCTGCCGCAACGTCTCCGCTTCCCTGCTCCACGGCAGCAGCGACAGGCCGTGTTCGCGCAAGGCGTCGAGAATGGCGCTGTCTGCGTCGGCACCGGTCGGCGCCGGCAGCATGCGTTCGGACAACGTGATGGCGCCGAGCCGAGCCGTTTCGCGCACCCGCACCGCGCGCCTATCGCGGTCGAAGCTCACCTCGCGGCGAGTCTCGATCTTTTCCGCCAGCGCGGTGCGGATGTCGGCCTCGTCGAGCGCCGCCGCCGCGGTGATGCGGGCGTTCTGCGCCTTACCCTGCAGATCGGCGACGACGAGCCAGGTCTCGCCGGCCAGCGGGTCGGAGGCGTCGAGCATGGCGCCGGAGCCGTTGGCAAGCACGAAGCGGCCACGCTCGCCGCGCGCTTTAGCGACCCGGTCCGGCCAGGCATGGATGAGGAGAGCGCCGGCGGTGCTGCCCTCTCCCTTGAGGGGAGGGTCGATCCGCGTAGCGGACCGGGGTGGGGTCGGTTCGGGCACGCCATCGGCGACCCCGCCGCGTCTCCCTCGTCTCGCTGCGCTCGGCTCGCTCGCCGACCCTCCCGTCGAGGGGGAGGGTGAAGCCTGCTTTGCCAACCTCTCGGCCAGCTGCCGGGCAGCGGTGGCACGCGGCGATCTTTCGGCATGAAAGCGCATCAGCCGCCGTTCGAGATCGGCACCATCGCCGCCAAGGCCGCGCTCGGTGAGCAGCATGGCCAGCATCGCCGCCTCGAGCGCCTGGCCGGTCCTTGCCGCCTCGGCGACCATGTGGGCGAGCCGGACCGGCAGAGCCAGCTTGCGCATCGCGGCACCGGCCTCCGTCAAGCGCCCTGCCGCATCGACGGCATCGAGCGCGCGCAGCAGCGCCCTTGCCTCGTTGAGCGCCGGAGCCGGCGGGGGGTCGAGGAAGGACAGGCTCGTCGGATCGGCAACGCCGAACGCCGCGCAATCGAGCAACAGGCCGGAGAGATCGGCTTCGAGGATTTCCGGTGGCGTGAAGGCCGGCAGTGCCGCTGTCTGCTCGGCCCGCCACAGCCGGATAGCGACGCCCGGCTGTGTGCGCCCGGCCCGGCCGGCGCGCTGGTCGGCGGAAGCGCGGGAAGCACGCACCGTCTCCAGCCGCGTCAGGCCGCTGGCCGGCTCATAGCGCGGCAGCCGCGACAGGCCGGAATCGATGACGACGCGCACGCCGTCGATGGTGATGGAGGTTTCGGCGATCGACGTCGCCAGCACGACCTTGCGACGGCCGGGCGGCGCCGGCTTGATCGCTGCGTCCTGCGTCCTGTTGTCGAGCATGCCGTAGAGCGGCACGATGTCGGTGTCGGCGCCGACCTTGCCCGCCAGCCGCTCGGCGGTGCGCTCGATCTCGCGCTGGCCGGGCAGGAAGACAAGCACGCTGCCCTCCTCCCCGGCAAGCGCCGAGCGGATCACCCTGGCCATGGCATCCTCGATGGTGACGCCGGCCGGCCGCTCGTCATAGCGGATGTCGACCGGAAAGGCGCGGCCTGCGCTCTCGATCACCGGCGCGCCGGAAAGCAATTTTGCGACACGCGCGCCATCGAGCGTCGCTGACATGACCAGCAATCTGAGGTCGGGCCTCAGCGCACCCTGCACGTCGAGCGCCAGCGCCAGCCCGAAATCACCGTCGAGCGAACGTTCGTGGAACTCGTCGAACAACACCGCCGAGACACTAGGCAGCTCGGGATCGTCGAGGATCATGCGGGACAACACGCCTTCGGTGACGACGACGATCCTGGTCTTCGCGGAAGTCCGGTTTTCCATGCGCATGGCATAGCCGACGGTTTCACCGGGCTCTTCGCCAAGCAGTTCGGCCATGCGGCGGGCGGCAGCGCGGGCGGCGAGGCGGCGCGGCTCGAGCAGGATGATCTTTCCGGCGCCGAGCCATTGCGCATCGAGCAGCGTCAGCGGAACCAGCGTCGTCTTGCCGGCGCCGGGCGGAGCCACCAGCACGGCGCTGTTACCATGGCTCAGCGCTTCATTGAGCGCCGGCAAGACCGCGGAGACCGGCAGGTCCGGCAAAGGTTTTGTCGTCATTGTCCTATGATGTGCAGCCAGTTGGCAGCGATCGCATATCAGCGGTGGCGGTCGCCGCGCAACCTTGGTACCAGCTCAAAGTCGGGTCCGCGAAAAAGGGTTCCAGCGCACCGTGCCAAGCCGCACCTCCTCGCGCACCATCGTCAGCAGGCCCGAGCCGCCGACCACGGCGAGCCCGACCAGCGACAGAAAATCGGGATATTCCCTGAAGAACAGCGCGCCCAGAACCACCGCCCAGACGATTTGCGAATAATGCGTTGGCGCGATGCGGTTGGCCGGCGCGTATTTGACCGCCAGCAGATGCAGCAACTGACCGCCGGCGGTAAAGGCGCCGGCCAGCACCAGCCACGCCCATTGCCTGCCATCCGGCAGCGAGAACGAGGTAGCCGCCGCACCGACGCCGTTGAAGAGCAGGCCGTAGCCGATCAGCACGCCGAGCATCGTCGTGCGCTTTTCCTGCGCGGCGAGCGAACGCATCAGGATGACATTGGTGGCGGCCAGGAAGGCGATGATGAACGCCGCCAGATGACCAAGATGCAACTCGCGAAACCCAGGCCTGACGACCAGCATCACCCCGGCAAAGCCAGCGACGACCGCCAGCCACCGCCATGGGCCGACCTTCTCTTTGAGGACGAGCGTGGCCAGGATGGTGACGAACAGCGGCGCCAGGAAGATCAGCGCATAGACTTCCGCCAGCGGGATGGTGGTGAAGGCGTAGACGCTGAGCACGCCGGAGGCGATGCCGGCCCAGGCGCGGGCCTGTACCGCCCAAGGCCGTGTCGTGCGCCAGAAATCGCGCCAACGCTCGCCTGGCGGCCTGGCAAAGAGCAGAAAGCAGCCGGCAAACAATGTCGAGAAGAAGCCGATCTCGAAGACGTTGAACTGCCCGCCCAGGCTTTTGACAACCGCGTCGCTGCACGAATAGCTTGCATAGGCGATGAGAGCGAGCAGAATTCCGTTGGGCACGTTTTCCATTTCCGGGAGGGATGAGAGTGAAGATATTGGCGCTTGGCGCGCATCCGGACGACATCGAGATCTTCATGTTCGGTACGATGGCCGCCTATGCCGCGCAAGGCGCAGAACTCTTTTTTGCCGTAGCCACGGATGGCGCCAGGGGCGGCTACGGCGATCCGGCCGCGCTTGCCCGCACGCGCCGCAAAGAGGCGACGGCGGCGGCCGGTCTGCTTGGCGTGACGCCGCGCTTCATCGATTTTCCCGATGGCGCGCTGGTGGCGGACGCCGCCCTGATCGCGGCGCTGAAAGCACTGATCGGCGAGATAGGGCCGGATCTGGCGATCACCCATGCGCCGAACGACTATCATGGCGACCACCGCGCGCTATCGGATAGCGTGCGCATCGCAGCGTCATTCTCGGTGCCGGTGCTGCATGCCGACACGCTCGGCGGCACCGGGTTTTCGCCAACGCACTACGTCGATATCTCCAGGCATTTCGATCTCAAGGCGGAGGCGATCCGGGCGCACCAGTCGCAGGATCCCGAGCGTTTCGTCGACGCGGCGCGCACGCAGAACGCCTTTCGCGCCGGCCAGTGCAACGGCCCAGCCGGATCGTTCGCCGAGGCCTTCCGCTTCGAGCCGGTCTTCCCCTTCGCCGATATCCGCGCGCTGCTGCCGCCGGCCCCAGTGATCCGTCCGGTGGCGGTCAGCAACAAGACGGTGACCTAGGCAGGTCGCCGCAACTTCTCACGTTGCTTTCCTATCCAGCATGCTGCGGTGCAGCAACGAATTCGCTTGCCTTGTTTAGTAAAAATTGCATCACTAAACAAATTACTAAACATCCGACGTGTTGCCGCGCCGTTGTGTTTAGGCCCCGGAGGAGGGGTTTAGCGGGCTCTTGAAACCGTCATCCGGACGCGTTTCGCAAATGGGAGGAAGGCATGAAATCGACCTTGAAACTGGCGTTGGGACTGGCATCGACACTCCTCGCGTCGACAGCCGTTTCGAACGTCGCGCAGGCAGAAGATCTGACGCTTTGCTGGGCAGCCTGGGACCCGGCTAACGCGCTCGTGGAATTGTCCAAGGACTTCACCAAGGAAACCGGCATCGGCATGAAATTCGAATTCGTGCCGTGGACCAACTATGCCGACCGCTTTCTCAACGAGCTGAATTCGCACGGCAAGCTGTGCGACATGATCATCGGCGACAGCCAGTGGATCGGCGGCGCCGCCGAGAACGGCCATTACGTCAAGCTGAACGACTTCTTCGACAAGGAGAAGATCAGCATGGACGATTTCGTGCCGGCGACTGTCGTCGGCTACTCGGAATGGCCGAAGAACTCGCCGAATTACTGGGCGCTGCCGGCTATGGGCGACGTCGTCGGCTGGACCTATCGCAAGGACTGGTTCTCCAAGCCGGAACTGCAGAAGGAATTCAAGGAGAAATACGGTTGGGATCTCGGCCCGCCGACAACCTTCGACCAGCTGAGGCAGATCGCCGAATTCTTCCAGAAGCGCGAGATCGACGGCAAGACCGTCTATGGCGCGTCGATCTACACCGAGCGCGGCTCGGAAGGTATCACCATGGGTGCCATGGACGTACTCTACAGCTTCGGCTTCCAGTATGAAAATCCGAAAAAGCCCTACGAGATGGAAGGTTTCGTCAACTCCGATAAATCGGTGAAGGGCTTGGAGTTCTACAAGGCGCTCTATGATTGCTGCACCCCTCCCGGCGCCTCGAACAGCTACATGGGCGAAGGCGTCGACGCCTTCAAATCCGGCCAGGTGGCGATGCACATGAACTTCGCCTTCACCTGGCCAGGCCTGCAGAAGGACGAAAATGTCGGCGGCGACAAGATCGGCTATTTCGTCAATCCCAAGGGTCCCCACGGCGACCAGTTCGCCCAGCTCGGCGGCCAGGGCATCTCGGTGGTCTCCTATTCCGACAAGCAGGAAGCCGCGCTCAAATACATCAAATGGTTCGCCAACAAGGACGTGCAGTCCAAATGGTGGTCGCTCGGCGGCTATTCCTGCCTCAACGCGGTCGTCAAGGACCCGGGCTTCCCGGCCAGCCAGCCTTATGCGCAGACCTTCCTCGACTCTATGGCCATCGTGAAGGATTTCTGGGCCGAGCCGAGCTACGCACCGCTGCTGCAGGCATCGCAGAAGCGCTTCCACGACTATGTCGTTGCCGGGCAAGGCTCGGCCAAGGACGCGCTCGACGGCCTCGTCAAGGACTGGACCGAGGTCTTCCAGGACGATGGCAAGATGTAATCGGATGTAACCGGCTCCTCCCGAGCCCATGACCGAACCGTCCCGTGCCGCCCTTGGCACGGGACACAGTTCAGATAAATTCCATTGTCGAGACGATCCAAGTGACCGAAGCAGGACTGACCATGCTCAATCGGACGGCGGACAGCGTTGCCCGGGCTACGCCTGAGCCGTTGGCCCGCAAGGTCCGGGGCATCAGCGACAAGGGCCTCGCCTGGCTGTTCATCTCGCCGACGATCCTGTTGCTTCTCGCCATCAATATCTTCCCGCTGTTCTGGGCGATCTATCTGTCCTTCACCAACTTTCGCGCCAATCGCCCCAACGAGGTGGTGAAGAACCTTGGGCTGGCCAACTACAAGCGCATCCTCGCTGACCAGGACATCTGGATCGCCATGCAGACGACGGCGCATTTCGTGTTCTGGACCATCCTGCTGCAGACGCTGATCGGCTTTACGCTGGCTTGGCTGATCGACCGCAAGTTTCGTGGCCACGCCTTCTGGACGACCATCATCCTGGTGCCGATGATGCTGTCGCCGGCGGTGGTCGGTAATTTCTGGCGCTTCCTCTACGAGCCGCAGATCGGGCTGTTCGCCTACGCCGTTTCGTTCGTCACCGGCATTCCGGCAACCGAGATCAGCATGCTGTCCAACGTGTCGCTGGCGCCATGGTCGATCATCATCGTCGATACCTGGATGTGGACTCCCTACGTGATGCTGATCTGCCTCGCCGGCCTGCGCTCGATCCCCGAATACATCTACGAAGCGGCCGAGGTCGACCGCGCCTCCAACTGGCGGCAGTTCTGGTCGATCACGCTGCCGATGGCGCTGCCCTTCATCATGCTGGCGGTGCTGTTTCGCGGAATCGAGAACTTCAAGATGTTCGACATGGTCAATTTGCTGACCGGTGGCGGGCCGGGATCGACCACCGAAGTGGCCTCGATCACGCTGAAGCGGCAGGCCTTCGAAAGCTGGCGGACGGGCTATTCCTCGGCCTTCGCCATCATCCTGTTCGTCGCGGTGTTCGGCCTGGCGAACATCTACGTCAAGGCGCTCAACAAGGTGAAGCAGAGATGAGCCTGACGTCAGCCCATTCGGTCGTCGCACCCTCGGCCACGTCAAAGCGCGTCGCCGGCACGATCATCGTCGCCTACGCGTTGATCTCGATCGTGCCGCTGCTGTGGATCTTCGCCACCAGCTTCAAGACGCCGCCGGATTCGATCGCCTATCCGCCGAAGATCCTGTTCCAGCCCAGCGTTGAGGGCTACTGCAACCTGTTCACGACGCGGACAAGGCAGACGCCGGAATACATCAACTCGCTGGGGCCGGCGACGGGCCTTTGCGACGAGACGGTGCGCAAGCGCAACATGGTGATCGCCGGCCCCTCGAACTTCATGCCGCGCTTCGTCAATTCGCTGATCATCGCCTTCGGCTCAACCTTTTGCGCAGTGTTCCTCGGCACGCTGTCGGCCTACGGTTTTTCGCGCTTCAAGGTGCCGCTCGCCGACGACCTTTTGTTCTTCATCCTGTCGACGCGGATGATGCCGCCGATCGCTGTCGCCATCCCAATCTACCTGATGTATCGCGAGCTTGGCCTGTCGGACACGGCTCTCGGCATGATCCTGCTCTATACGGCGGTTAACGTGTCGTTGGCAGTGTGGCTGCTAAAAGGCTTCATCGACGAGATCCCGCGCGAATATGAAGAAGCGGCGATGATCGACGGCTACACCAGGCTGCAGGCGTTCTGGCGCACGGTACTGCCGCAGGCGACCACCGGTATTGCCGCAACCGCCATCTTCTGTCTGATCTTTGCCTGGAACGAATATGCCTTCGCTGCGCTACTGACCTCGGGCACGGCGCAGACCGCGCCGCCCTTCATCCCGACCATCATCGGCGAAGGCGGCCAGGACTGGCCGGCGGTCGCGGCCGGCACAACGATCTTCCTGGTGCCGATCCTGGTCTTCACCATCCTGCTTCGCAAGCAATTGCTGCGCGGCATCACCTTCGGCGCGGTGCGCAAATGAACCTGACCGCAAAACGCAAATCGCGCTGGCCCGTTTGGGCCAGGCGCGGGCTGATGGAAAACGTCGCCACGGCGATCATCGCGATCGGCTTCCTGATGCTGTTCCAGCCCTTCGCGCTGGCGCTCTACACCTATTCCTTCATCACCATGCTGGCCGGCACGGCAATGTTCATCATCGTCTCGAAATTTCCGGAGTAGACGATGGCCGAGATCAGGGTCGAACATCTGAGGAAGGCATTCGGCGATTTCGTCGCCGTGCAGGATTCCAACTTCGTCGTCGAAGACGGCGAGTTCTTCGTCATGCTGGGGCCGTCGGGCTGCGGCAAGACGACGACGCTTCGTATGATCGCCGGGCTCGAACTGCCGACCGGCGGCAAGATCCTGCTTGGCGGCGAGGACGTCACCATGCGGCGTGCCCGCGAGCGCGACATCGCCTTCGTCTTCCAGCTGTTCGCGCTCTATCCGCACATGAATGTGAGAAAGAACATCGGCTTTCCGTTGCTGGCGCAAGGCATGCCAGGTGCTGAAATCCGGGCCAGGGTGGAAGAGACGGCGAAGCTTTTGCGGATCGACCATCTGCTCAACAAATCCGTCTCCGGGCTTGCCGGCGGCGACCGCCAGCGCGTAGCGCTCGGCCGCGCCATCGTGCGGCGGCCAAAGTGTTTCCTGATGGACGAGCCGCTCGGCACGCTCGACACCGAATTCCGCGACCTGATGGTCCATGAGCTGCGCGACCTGCACAACCGCATCCACGCCACCACCGTCTATGTCACGCATGACCAGATGGAAGCGATGTCGATGGCCGACAAGATCGCGGTGATGAACCATGGCGTCATCGAGCAGTTCGGCACGCCGCGCGAAATCTACGACCGGCCGGCAACGATGTTCGTCGCCGACTTCATCGGCTCGCCGCCGATGAATTTCCTCGGCTTCGGCGGCGGCCTTTCAAAGGGCGCCAGGGAAATTGTTGTGCAAGGCGCGAAGGTGGCCGTGCCGGAGGTGCGGGAGGATATTGCGCCGGCCGAGATGGCGCTTGGAATCCGGCCGGAGCACATCCGTTTCGATGACGCTTCGAAGCTGCGCGGCGCCATTTATGGCACCGAATATCTCGGCACCACGCAGATTGTGGCGGTGGAGACGGCAGACGGCATCATCAAGGCCAGGGTACCGGCCGAAATCCGGCTCAATCCGGGCGATCATGTCGGCCTGGCGCTGAGCAGCGCGCGGCTGTCGCTGTTCGCAAAAGGATCCGGCCGTGCGGTGCGCACCGAAATCCATGAGTCGGCCTCCCAGGGGAGAGCGCATCATGGCTGACGTTCACATCAAAGGCGTGACCAAGGTTTTTGGCGAGCATGTCGCCGTCGACAATCTCGACCTGCATATCGCCGACGGGGAATTCGTCGTGCTGCTCGGGCCGACTGGCGCCGGCAAGACGACGACGCTCAGGCTGATCGCCGGGCTGGAGCGGCCGGAAGCGGGCTCGATCCATATTGCCGGCCACGACACGACGACGCTGTCGCCGGCCGAGCGCGACACCGCTTTCGTCTTCCAGCAATATTCGCTCTATCCGCATCTGTCGGTCTACGACAACCTCGCCTTTCCACTGCGCTCGCCGGCGCGGAAAATGCCGGAGGACCAGATCCGCCGCCGCGTCGACGATGTGGCCAAGATGGTACGCATCCACCACAAGCTGAATAATCGCTCGATCAAACTGTCGGGCGGCGAGATGCAGCGCGTCGCCATCGGCCGCGCCTTGGTGCGCAAGCCGTCGATCTACCTGATGGACGAGCCGCTGTCGTCGCTCGACGCCAAACTGCGCGCCGATCTCAGGCTCGAGCTGAAGCGCATCCAGGCCGAACTCGGCGCCACAATGCTCTACGTCACCCACGACCAGATCGAAGCGATGACCATGGCCGACCGCATCGGCATTCTCGCCGACGGCGTGCTGGTGCAGATCGGTTCGCCGCGCACGATCTATTCTGAGCCGGCAAACCTTCACGTCGCGGCAAGGCTAGGCCAACCGGCAATCAATTTGTTGCCGGTCGGACTGCTGCCGGATGGCGGCGCGCCGGCGGGAACCAAGACGATCGGAGCGCGCACCGAACATCTTTCGATCGAGAAGGCGGCGAACGGCCATGCCGACGGCGTCGTCGATTGGGTCGAGCATCTCGGCGACCAGAACCATCTGCACGTGACGGTGGGGACCAAGAAGCTGGTGACGCTGACCGACCCCGACACCGACCTGGCGCAGGGCGACAAGATCATGATCCGCTATCGCTCGCCGCTGTATTTCGGCGCCGATGGGCGACGGCTGATGTGAGCGCTGCGCGAGTGTTTTCCTGGCACCTTTCAACCGGCAATTTCGGGCACCGGACTGGACCAATTCGATGAAGCATTTTTTCAATCGCAGGGATACGATCGTAACTGAGGCACTGGACGGCTTTCTCGGCACGACCGGCGCCGGCGATCTCGCTCGCCTCGACGGCTATCCCGAAATCAAGGTCGTCCTCCGTGCGGACTGGGATAAGAGCAAGGTCAGCATCATCTCCGGCGGCGGGGCCGGGCACGAACCCGCGCATGCCGGCTTCGTCGGCGTGGGCATGCTGACGGCGGCAGTATCAGGCGAGATCTTTGCTTCGCCGAGCGTGGAAGCAGTATTGGCCGCCATCCGCGCGGTAAGCGGTCCCGCCGGGTGCCTGCTGATCGTCAAGAACTACACCGGTGATCGCCTCAACTTCGGCTTGGCAGCCGAGAAGGCGCGCGCCGAAGGCTTCCGCGTCGAGATGGTGATCGTCGCCGACGACATTGCCCTGCCGGATATTGCCCAGCCGCGTGGCGTTGCCGGCACCTTGTTCGTGCACAAGATCGCCGGCCACCTGTCGGAAGCCGGCAACGATCTGGCGACGGTTGCCGCTACGGCGCGGGCCGCGGCGGTGGACATCGTTTCACTCGGCATATCGCTGTCGTCCTGCTCGATCCCCGGCCAGAGCCATGACGAAAGATTTGGCGCCGACGACGCCGAACTCGGCCTCGGCATTCATGGCGAACCGGGCGTTGAGCGGATTGCGGTGCAAAGTGCCGAAAGGCTGGTTGCGATCATGTCGGAGCGCCTTGCCGCGCGGCTCGATCCCGCCAGTGACTACGCCTTGCTGATCAACAATCTCGGTTCGGTGCCGCCGCTGGAAATGTTGCTTGTCACCAATGCGGTGTTGGCTTCACCGCTGGCACGAAAGGTGACGCTGACGATCGGGCCCGGGCAGCTTATGACGGCGCTCAACATGAACGGCTTTTCCCTGTCGCTGATCCGGCTCGATGCGCCTCGCG
The DNA here is from genome assembly GCF_040318135.1 of Mesorhizobium sp. M1295. Classification (NCBI taxonomy): domain Bacteria; kingdom Pseudomonadati; phylum Pseudomonadota; class Alphaproteobacteria; order Hyphomicrobiales; family Phyllobacteriaceae; genus Mesorhizobium; species Mesorhizobium sp. M1295. The sequence goes on along the minus strand of NZ_JAMYLU010000019.1, from coordinate 81,824 downwards.
AAGTAGCCTTGCGGGCGCCGGTCGGCCCTCACGCCTGGCTGCCGGCAAGAGCCGTTCGCCCAGTGAGCGTCGTGCCGGTGGCCAAAGCCACCGGCCCGAACAACGCGTCAAAAGCCAGCCAGGATGCACGCACCGAGCAGTTGGTTGTCGCGGTCTGCGAACGGCTGATCTCGCTTGAAGGCGCGTTGAACGGACTGGATGCCAAGGCGGGAGACGGCGACACCGGATCGACTGTGGCGGCCGGTGCGCGGAGCGTGCTTAGCCGCCTTGAGACACTGCCGCTCGCCGACGCTGCCGCAACGCTCGCCACCGTCGGCGACATACTGAGTACCAGCATGGGCGGCTCCAGTGGCGTGCTGCTGTCGATCTTCTTAACCGCCGCCGCGCAGGCGTCGAAATCTGGCGAAACGCTTCCCAAGGCGCTTCTCGTCGGCCTGGATCGGATGTCCTTCCATGGCGGAGCGAGGGTCGGCGATCGCACGATGATCGATGCCCTGGAACCCGCCTTGAGGGCGTTGGATAGCGGCAGTCTGGAGGACGCGGCGGTCGCGGCGCGACGCGGCGCCGAGGCCACCGCGGCCATGCGCAAGGCCAAGGCCGGGCGGTCCGCCTATATTGGCAGCCAGCTCGACGGCGTGGTCGACCCCGGCGCCTTTGCCATCGCCGAGGTCTTCACTGCCCTCGCTGCGTTGCTCGAACCCGCTTGACTGGGGAAAAGAATGCTTCAATTGCCGGATATGCAATTTTCTCGTACTGCCGGCAGCGCGGAGGCCAGGAGCATGGGTGATATGGCGGTAGCGGATCTTTCCAGGCTAATCGAGGCGGCGGCAAACACCATCGCCGCCCATGCCGAAGAGCTGACCGGGCTCGACCAGGCGATCGGCGACGGCGACCATGGGCTCAACATGAAACGCGGCTTCGAGGCCGTGCGGGCCGAGGCCGGCGCGTTCGCGGCAAAGCCGTTGCCCGAGGCGCTGAAGGCGATCGGCACCAAACTGGTGATGACTGTCGGCGGAGCCTCCGGACCCCTGTTCGGCACGCTCTTCATGGCGCTCGGCAAGGAGATTTCCGCCGCGCCGGATCGCGCCAATCTGGCTGCGGCCTTCGGCAAGGCGATCGAAGCGGTGGCCGCCAGAGGCAAGTCGCAGGCCGGGCAAAAAACCATGCTCGATGTGCTGCAGCCGGTGCATGAGGCCCTGCTGCAGGGAAGGGCGGCAGCGGACATCGCCGAGGTCGCTGACAACGCAGCCGAGGCGACCGTGCCGATGAAGGCGTTGCGTGGGCGCGCCTCCTTCCTTGGCGACCGTTCGATCGGTCATATGGATGCCGGCGCACGCTCGACCGCGCTTCTGGTGCGGGCCGTAGCCGAGATAATCGAGAGGCGCGCATGAGCAATGTCGGCATCGTCATCGTATCGCATTCGCCGCTGGTCGCCGAAGGCACCGCCGATATGGTGCGGCAGATGGTCGGCGACGAAGTGCCGCTTGCATGGTGCGGCGGAAACGGCCATGGCGGGCTGGGAACCAATGTCGAGGCGATCATGGGCGCCATCGACAAGGCCTGGTCGGAGGCGGGTGTCGCCATCCTCGTCGATCTCGGCGGCGCCGAGACCAATAGCGAGATGGCGGTCGAGATGATCGGCGAACCACGCGCCCAGAAGATCATCGTCTGCAATGCGCCGATCGTCGAAGGCGCGGTGATGGCGGCGACCGAGGCTTCCGGCGGCGCCTCGCTCAAGGAAGTGGTGGCGACGGCGCACGAACTGTCGCCGTCGTGAGTGAACGGGAACTTTGACAAGCATGTCCGCAGCAGCCGAAGCCAGCGTCCTGATCACACATGAGGTGGGACTGCATGCGCGTCCTTCGGTGAAGTTCACCAAGCTTGCCAAGACGTTTTCGGCCGACGTCGAGATTGCGCTCGCCGCCAACGGGCCATGGTTCGACGCCAAGAGCATCGTCAAGGTGATGGCTGCGAAAGCGCCGAAAGGCACTGTCCTGCATATCAGGGCCAGAGGCGACGGCGCCGGCGAGGCCGTCGGGGCACTGGTCGAGCTGGTGCGGCGCGATTTCGACGAAGGCAAGGACCATGCCCGAACCGCTTAGGCTGCAGGGCATTTCGGCATCGGCCGGCTATGCCGAGGGGCCGCTGTTCGACCTCGACCAGGCTGCTGTGCGTTATGTCCGCAAGGCGACTGCCGCGGACGAGAAAGCGGCGCTTGAGGCCGCCATCTCCATTGCCGCAGGCCGGCTCGCGATATTGATCGAAACCAGCGACAGCGAGGCGTCCGATATCCTCGAATTCCAGCTCGCCATGCTGGAGGACGATGCGCTGACCGCCCCGGCCTTTTCGCACATCGCCGAGGGCATGGCCGCTGATGTGGCTTGGCGGCAGGCACTCGACGCCGAAATCGCCGGCTACGAAACATCCGAGCAGGACTATTTCCGTGCCCGCGCCGCCGACATGCGCGATATACGCGACCAGGTGCTGCGCGCACTGACCGGGGGCGGCGACATTGCCGCGCCGGCGGGCGCGATCCTCTACGGCGAGGATATCGCACCGACGCGCTTCCTCGAAACCGACTGGAGTGCGGGCGGCGGCATTGCGCTGAAAGCCGGAAGTGCCGCAAGCCATGTCGCCATGCTGGCGCGCTCGCGCGGCGTGCCAATGATAGTAGCGCTGGGGCCGGCCGAACTCGGTGCTTCGCCGGCTCACCTTGCCGAAATCGCGCTGCTCGATGCCGAACATGGCGGCATCGTATTGGCACCTTCGAAAGCGGAGATCGCCATATTCCGGCGATCGTCGTTGTCTTTCGCGGCGCATCGCGGCAAAGCGGCAGCCTATCTGACAAGGCCTGCGGCAACGAAGACCGGCATAGCGGTCCGGGTGCAGGTGAATATCGCCGATCCGTCCGATGTCGACAGCATCGATGCTGCGACGTGCGACGGCGTCGGGCTGATGCGGACCGAATTCCTGGTCGGCAAGACGCTGCCGGACGAGGAGACGCAATATCGCGCCTACCGCAAAGTGCTGGAATGGGCAGGCGACAGGCCGGTGACGATCCGAACCGTCGATGCTGGCGGCGATAAGCCTGTGCCGGGCCTGACCGTCGAGGAATGTAATCCATTCCTTGGCCTGCGCGGGATCAGGCTGTCGCTGGCGCGTCCGGAGGTCTTTCGCATACAGATCCGCGCCTTGCTACGTGCCGCCATGCACGGCAATCTGAAGGTGATGTTCCCGATGATCGCCGTCCCGGAAGAATATGAACGCGCGACGGCGCTGTTCGCGGAAGAGCAGGCTGACCTTTTCGCGCGCGGCATCGCGCACAAAATGCCGCCGCTTGGCATCATGGTCGAGGTGCCGTCGGTGGCCATCGTACCGGAGGTATTCGCCGAGGCCGCTTTCTTCTCGATCGGTTCAAATGATTTGACCCAATATGTGATGGCCGCCGCTCGCGACAACATTTCTGTCGCACATCTGAATTCCGTCAGGCACCCGGCCGTGCTCCGGCTGATCGCCTCCGTTGCCGCCTTCGGCCGCGAGCATAATATCCCGGTCAGCCTGTGTGGCGATGCCGGCGGCGACCCCGCCTCGATCCCGGCGCTGCTCGAAACCGGCCTGCGTGACCTCTCCGTCGCTCCCGCCCAACTCGCGATGGCCAAGGCGGCCATCGCGGACGTTTCGATCTAGGGCCCCGGCATGGCAGACAAGGCGTCGCAATCCGGCCCCGAAGAGACTATCCGCGCCTACAAGACGATCCTGTCGCAGGTGATCGACCAGCGCCCATCCGGCATGCGCCAGCGCCTCGCCGACGCGCTCGGCAAGCACCGCAGCTTCGTCACGCAGATTTCCAGCCCGGCCTATTCGACGCCGATACCATCGAAGCATTTGCCGGCTATCTTCTCCGTCTGCCATTTCAGCCCGGCCGAACGTGATCATTTCCTTGAAGCATATCATCGGGCGCATCCGGGAAAGATGTCGCTGGCCGCAGGCATGCGGAAGACACGCCATGTCTCGCTGATCGTTCCCGATTTCGGCGACGATAAGCAGAATGCGGCGCTCGACCGGGCGGTCAATGATTTCATCCAGAAGATCACCAGCATCGCCGGCAAGGGCAGCTGACGCTGGGCTATTTCGGGAGGACAGCCATGAAGAAATTTCTGAATTCGGTCGACACGGTGCTGACCGAGAGCCTCGACGGCTTCGTTGCCGCGCATGCCGACATTCTGGCGCTTGGCGAGGAACACAAATTTGTCCGCCGCAAGCTGCTCAAATCGGGCAAGGTGGCGCTGATCTCCGGTGGCGGCTCGGGTCACGAGCCGCTGCATGGCGGGTTCGTCGGGCACGGCATGCTGGATGCCGCCTGCCCCGGGCAGGTGTTCACCTCGCCGACGCCGGACCAGATGATGGCGGCCGTGGAAGCCGTCAATACGGGCGCCGGCTGCCTGTTCATCGTCAAGAACTACGAGGGCGACGTGATGAATTTCGACATGGCCGCTGAAATGTCGGAAGGCGTGATGCAAATCGTGACCAATGACGACGTCGCGGTCGAAAACTCGTCCTACACCACCGGCCGGCGCGGCGTCGCCGGTACGCTGGTGGTCGAGAAGATCGTCGGCGCGGCGGCCGAACAAGGCATGCCACTGGAGTCTTTGAAGGCGCTGGGCGAGCGCGTCAACGGCGCAACGCGCTCGATGGGCGTGGCGCTGACCAGTTGCACCGTGCCGGCGGCGGGCAAGCCGACCTTCGACATCGGCGACGGCGAGATGGAGTTCGGGGTCGGCATCCATGGCGAGCCCGGAAGGCGGCGCGACACGTTGAAGAGCGCCGACGCTATCGTCGAGGAGATCTGTACCGCGATCCTCGGCGATCTGGGCGACGGCGCCAAAGGCCGGGCGCTGCTCTTCGTCAACGGCTTTGGCGGCACGCCGCTGATGGAGCTTTATCTGATGTACAACAGCGCCCGCAAAACCTTCGAGAAGCACGGCGTGACGGTGACCCGGTCGCTGGTTGGCTCCTATGTGACTTCGCTCGACATGGCCGGCTGCTCGATCACGCTGAGCATGTTCGACGCCGAGACGGCAGTGTTTTGGGATGCGCCTGTGCACACCGCCGCGCTGCGCTGGGGCATGTAGCGGCGGAGAATGCCTCAGAGATAGTCGGTGATAAGACCGACAGCAGCAGCGTGGTGCATCGCCAGACTGTTGTCCTCCTCACCCTAGGTAAGATAAGGGACTCAGCGGGCTTGCGGAGTTGGGGCATGCGTTACAATTGGGATCGGGCGCCGACAGGTTTCGAGCGTCATGGGAAAATGCTGGCAGCCGCCTTGCTGATCGCCGGCGGGGTTTGCCTCATGCTCGCTGCGCTGCCGCTTTAGGAATCAACTCGAGTAGCAGATTATTTCTCAGCGGGTTGTCTCAACGCGCCTGCCCTGTCACGGCTATGAAACGGCGGTCACGCCCTTCAAATCCCTGGCTGAAACGCTGCACGAGTACGACAAGCACGCCTGCTTTGCGGTCGGGGGTGAATGCGTAAGATTCCGACAGGCTGTAGGAAGTCGGGCAATTCCTCGAACCCGGCACCGCCCTGTCCTCATGCAGCAGCTTGATCGGCTTGCCGTCCTGACCCTGCAGCGTCAGGCGAAAGCCGAGCGCCTTGCCGGTCGTTTCGCCTTGCTGCGTCCTGTCGAAACTCGATGAACAATCCGCCGTGCTGTCGGCAAGGATCTGGTCGAGCTGGATGGTCGAGATGCCAAGCTCGTCATAAGTCGGCCAAAGCCATTTCTGCGAGACTTGCTCGAGGCGCGCAATGTCGTTGTAGGCGACCATGTCGTCGGGAAAGGTGAATTTGTCGAAGCCCGTCCGCTCGCCGCGCAGTGCGATGGCATATTTGGCCAGCAACGGCGCTGCCAGCTCGGCGGCCTGTGCCCTCGCCTGCGCAAGTGTCAGCGTCGAATCCTCCGTCTCGTCAACGATGAGGATCGGCTTGCCGCCGACGAACTCATCGGTGCGGGTGTCGATGATTTCGATCTCCGACCAGCCCGAATCCGAAGCACCGGCATCGAGCGTGCCGTACTGCTCGAAGGCGAAATAGTTGCCGTCGGGCGAAAAGCCGATGATGCGCCGTGCCGCCGCATCGCCGGCCTGAGCAGCTGAAGCGAGTGCGAACGCCAGCGTCGCAACGACGGCAAATCCAAGCTCGTATCGCAGTTTCATCGCGCCCTGCCCCCAATGTCGAAAATTCGGCCGTATCAGCCCCGCAGGCCACGACGACCCTGCATTTGCGGCCGAATTAGACCGACGGCAAACGAAAAGCACAAATACATGGTTACAGAAAGCAGCATACGCTATTTCAAGGACAGCAAACATTCCTGGGGAGCAAGCTGGATGGCGTCACGCTACCACGAGGTCTATGATGGCTGGAAACGCGACCCGGAAAAATTCTGGGCCGATGCCGCCGGCGCAATCGACTGGTTCTCGCCCTTCGAGACCGTGTTCGATGCCAATGCCGGCGTCTATGGCCGGTGGTTCAATGGTGCCTCGTGCAACACCTGCTTCAATGCCGTCGATCGTCATGTGGCGGACGGCCGCGCCGACCAAATAGCGCTTATTCATGACAGCGCGATTTCGGGCACAATCAGGAAATTCACCTATGCCGAGTTGAAGCGCGAGGTGGTCGCACTGACCTCGGTACTCAAGAATCGCGGCATCCAAAAAGGCGATCGCGTCATCATCTACATGCCGATGGTGCCGGAAGCAGCCTTCGCCATGCTTGCCTGCGCGCGGATCGGCGCCGTGCATTCAGTGGTCTTCGGCGGTTTTGCCTCACATGAGCTCGCCACGCGCATCGACGATGCCAAGCCGAAGCTGATCATCTCGGCGTCCTGCGGCCTGGAGCCCGCGCGTGTCGTTGCCTATAAGCCGCTGCTCGACAAGGCGATCGAGATGTCGCGGCACAAGCCCGAAGCCTGCCTCATCCTGCAGCGCGACCAATTGCGCTGCGAGCTCAGGGAAAACTACGACATCGACTATGCCGACGCTGTGGCGCGGGAGCGGGCCGCGGGTGCCAATGTCGACTGCGTTCCGGTGCTTGCCACCGATCCGCTCTACATCATCTACACGTCCGGCACGACCGGCCAGCCAAAGGGCATCGTGCGCGACAATGGCGGCCACATGGTCGCGTTGAAATGGTCGATGGAAAACGAGTTCGGTGTGAAACCCGGCGAAGTGTTCTGGGCGGCTTCGGACGTCGGCTGGGTGGTCGGCCATTCCTACATCGTCTACGGCCCGCTGCTGCATGGCTGCACGACGGTGCTGTTCGAAGGCAAGCCGGTCGGCACGCCCGATGCCGGCACCTATTGGCGTGTGATCGCCGAGCATGGCGTGGTCGCACTTTTCACCGCGCCAACCGCCTTCCGCGCCATCAAGGGACAGGACCCGAGGGGCGAGTTCGTCCCGAAACACGATCTGTCCCGGTTCCGCACGCTGTTCCTTGCCGGCGAGCGCGCCGATGCGGAAACCATCAAATGGGCCGAGCAGAAATTGAACCTGCCGGTGATCGACCACTGGTGGCAGACCGAGACCGGTTCGCCGATGACCATCAATCCCGCCGGACTGGGCCTGCTGCCTGTCAAATACGGCTCGCCCGGCATGCCGATGCCCGGCTACGACATTCGCGTGCTCGACGATGCCGGGCATGCGGTCAAGCGCGGCACACTGGGCAACGTTGTGGTCAAACTGCCATTACCGCCCGGCTGTCTGCCGACGCTGTGGAATGCCGACGAGCGGTTTCGCCAAGCCTATCTCGAGGAGTTCCCCGGCTTCTACAAAACGGCGGATGCCGGCATGATGGACGAGGACGGCTATCTCTATGTCATGGCCCGCACCGACGACATCATCAACGTCGCCGGCCACCGGCTGTCGACCGGCGCCATGGAGGAGGTGTTGGCCGCGCATCCCGACGTTGCCGAATGCGCCGTCGTCGGCATCGCCGATGCGATGAAAGGCCAGGTTCCGCTCGGCTTCGTCGTGCTGAATGCCGGCGTCGACCGCGACGCGGGCATCATCGAAAACGAGGTGGTCGCGCTGGTGCGCGAACGGATCGGCCCGGTCGCCGCCTTCAAGACGGTGGTGACGATCAAGCGCCTGCCGAAGACGCGCTCCGGCAAGATCCTGCGCGGCACCATGCAGAAGATCGCCGACAAGGAGAAATGGAGCATGCCGGCGACGATCGACGACCCCGCCATCCTCGACGAGATCACCGCCGCGCTGAACGGCCGTGGCATCGGCCTGTAAGACGCCGAAGCCGAGTTGCGTCCGAAGCTCCGGTATGGAACGACCGGTGCCAGACATGGTATCCACGCGCTGCGTCGCCAGGTTGTTTCGAGATCGAGGCGCATTCATAGCCATACGAGACGCCATTCGTGACCTTGTTCCAGCGATCGAGAAAGCCCCGGACCGTGGCGCGCCAGCGGCTCGAGATGGATCTGCAGGACACGGTCGTCTATGCGATCGGCGACGTGCATGGCTGCTATAAGGAGCTTCGCTCCCTGGAGCAGAACATCCTGGTCGATTCTGCGTCTTTCGAAAGGCGCAAGCTCATCATCATGCTCGGCGACTACGTCGATCGTGGCCCCCAGTCGGCGCGCGTGCTCGATCATCTGCTGGCGCCGCCACTCCAAGGCTTCCAGCGCATCTGCCTTGCCGGCAACCACGAAGTCGTGATGCTGAACTACCTCGACGGGATCATTTCGAGAGAGTCGTGGCTGGCGATAGGTGGCCTGCAAACGCTGTTTTCCTACGGCGTTGATCCGTCGCGCATGGCCGATCTCTACGGTTCAAGCGAGGAGGTCGACCGGCGCATTCGGGAGATCATTCCAGCCGGCCATGTCAGCTTCATGCGTGCGCTGCCGGTCATGGTCTATTCGGCCAAATTCGTGTTCGTACACGCCGGCATCAGGCCCGGCATCGAGCTGGCCGCGCAAGACGAGGACGACCTGCTCAACATCCGCTCGGAGTTCTTCGAAGCCGCGCATCTTCTCGAACGTTATGTCGTGCACGGGCATACGCCGGTCGACATTCCGAAGCTCGAGGGACGCCGGCTTGGCATAGACACCGGCGCCTTCCAAACCGGCCAGCTGGCCGCCCTCAGGATCGTCGACAACCGCGCGAGGCTGATATTTTCCTAGAGCGGGAAGGTCTCAAGCCGCCTGCTCATGAGTGGGTGTAAAGCGCTGGGTTGTCTTGCTCGCTCGGACGCAAGCAGCGTCGCATATCCCAACCGTGATGGCTTAAAACACTGCGAGGTACTTCAGCAGCGAAATGATGCCAATAATGATCACGACAATCTGGGCAATCTGACGAGTGCGACCATCAAGCGGCAGCCGATTGACCAGATACAGCACCAGAATGATGACAAGGAAAGTGATCAGAATGCTGATCAACGGAGTGCCGGCCATTGTCCCTCACTGTATGAAACGTAGAAAAAAGCCAGCACACCGCGTCGAGTGAAGATTGCCCATGCTTGTTCGAGCCGTAGCACCTGACAAGTGATTCGAACAGCCTGGCTGGCGGTGTCGAAGGCTGTCTGGCACGCCACAGAACCTTAACCTCTTTAAATCGTTTTAAATCCGAGAAGGGATATCAACCATTCCTTCAAAGGAGATTTATGAACAAGATATGTGGCGACGGTCGACTACAAGCCGTGGATGAAGCGGAAATCCAACCGCAATCGCAATTTTTCGCGCAACGATGGCGTAAACTGGATCGGTCATCGCGGCTATCGTGAATACCATCGCGGTTATCGCCGTCATGGTGACTACTGGTTTCCTCTGGCGGCCTTCGCTGCCGGCGCGGTGATCAGCGGCGTGATCATTAACAACAACCAGAACCCGGTCGATCGCGGCGATTCGCATGTACAGTGGTGCTACGACCGATACCGGAGCTATCGAGCTTCAGACGATACATTCCAGCCTAGCTATGGCCCTCGGCAGCAGTGTAATTCGCCGTACTGAAACGTAAGGTTTTTGACCGCATCAACAACCTCGCATCGCGCGGGGTTTTCGTAGCGGCGCCAAGGCGGCGATGGAAAAGCGAAAGTAGCGTGGATCTCGGCTTGAGTGTCTATTCCAGACGGAATTCGACAGCGTGCGCTTCAGCCTCGGCAATGAGGCCGCCGTCGACGGCGGCTTCGAACGCTTTGGCAAAATACTGATCATCGGAAGTCTGGTGATCCTGGCCCGAAAGATCGATCGGATACGCGCCGATCACCCGGCCCGTAATTTTCTCGATTACTGTCACCGTCCGCTGCATTGGTTTCTTCTTCAATTAAACGGAACCTATAGCACAGAGAATAGGAACATCAGCGGCAGCCGCTCGCGAGCGGCTTCGCAACGTTCGAGCTACACCACCTGAGGGGACACGACCTTCAAGGCGATATTCGGAACAGCCGCTTGAAACGCATGCCAAGCACCAAACTATGCTGCTTTCGGCATCCGCGACGTGAACGTCGCTCTGGTAATGGCAATCGTCGTGCCAGTATTGCCCGTGACCGTGTCAATGCGTGCTTCAAGCTGTTTGACAAGCGCCTCGACGATCGCTGTCCCCAGTCCCGCACCTGGAATGTCGCGAACGGGTTTGCCCCACCCGTTGTCCGATACGGTCAACTTCCAATCCTCCGCATCGGTCTCATAGGTCACCAAGATCAGCGACCTTTTCTGTCGAGAATGCATACTTGATGGCGTTGAGAACGAGCTCGGTAACGATCAGGCCAAGGCTGACCGCCTTCTGGGAATCTATCCTTCCATTTTCCGCCATAACGTTTACAGCAATAGCCTGTGCTTCCCCGATCATCGAAGCGGCCAAACTGCTGCAAAGCTTGGACAGATAAGAACCAACCTCGATTTCGTCGGCACCGGTTGAGGCATGGAGATGCCGCTGCACTTCTGCTACCGACAGCACGCGTTGATGGGCATCCTTCAGGTGCTGCCGCGTTTCATCTGAGGTGACGGACCGAGCCTTCAGCAGCAAAATGCTGGCGATGATCTGCAAGCTGTTGGCGACCCGGTGCTCCATTTCGCGCAGCAGCACATCCTTCTGCCGCAGCAGGTCTTCGGTGCGGCCGAGAAGTTCTTCCTTTTCCCTTTCTATGGCGCGGCGCGCCGTGATGTCATTGAAGGCGAGCAGGATGGTCGCGGCTGAACTGTGGTCGTAAAGGACCTTCCGCGCGTTGAGCAGCATCGTGCGCCGGCCGATATCGGGGAAATCATGCTCGACCTCGAAGCCGTCCATGGCGGTCTTCTCGGGAATGATCGTCTCCAAGAGCAGGTGAAGCGCTGGAATGTCCCACTGGCCGTCGCCCAGCGCGTAGAGCAGCGAGCCGTGCGTCTGCTCGGGGTCGACCCTGAAGGTCTGATAGAAGGAGTGGTTGGCCGCCAGCACGCGAAAGTTCTCATCGAGAACGAGGAAGGGTTCGACCATCGTATTGACGATGGCCTGCGCCAGCGTCTGCGCGTCTTCGATATTCGCAATGGGATGGAACATAGGCTTCGAGGCCAATCCAGGGGCTGTTTCCCCTTGATTTTCTTTCTACCGGGTCGCCAAGCACCTGTCGCGAATTGAATCGGCCTGACACGAGTGAGCGGCCGGTCCGTGCGCACAATTGTTTTAGGAATGGCCTTAGGACACCCGAGGCACTAACACCGGCTCGATGATTCCAGCACTCGACCTCCCGGAAAATACTCTCGAGCTCGACGATGATGCGCTGTTGGATGTCGTGCAGCGGCAGACGGTGCGCTATTTCTGGGAAGGCGCGCATCCCGTCAGCGGTCTTGCCCGCGACCGGCAAAAGACCACAGGTGATCCTGCCAACGATCTGGTGACGATCGGGGGGGCCGGTTTTGGCATTGCAGCCATCATCGTTGCGGTCGAGCGGGGATGGATCGACCGCACCGCGGCTTTGCTGCGATTGCACGGCATGCTCGATTTCCTGGAGAACTCCCCGCGCTACCACGGCGTTTTTCCGCATTTTATCAACGGGCGAACTGGTGCGACGATCCCGTTTCGTCGCAAGGACGACGGCGCTGATCTCGTCGAAACCACCTTCCTGTTTCAGGGTCTGATTTGCGCCCGTGAGTATTTCGCCGGGAGGACAACTGGCGAAGTGCGCCTGCGCCAGCGCGTGGACGCGCTGTTGCTACAGGCCGAATGGAACTGGTTTACACGCGGCGCTCGGCAACTCATGTGGCATTGGAGCCCTAATTTTGGCTGGGCGATGGACAGCCCGATCAGGGGTTGGAACGAATGCCTGCTCACTTTCGTGCTGGCGGCGGGATCGGCGCGCCACCCTATTGATCCGGGAATCTATCACGAGGGTTTTGCTGTAGGACTTGGCTTTCGAAACGGGCGCGACCATGACGGGATCGTGCTGCCGTTGGGAATGAATTCTGGTGGCCCGCTCTTCTTTTCGCACTATTCTTTCTGCGGGCTCGATCCCCGGGGCCTAAGTGACCGCTACGCCGATTACTGGCAACAGAACGTCAGTCATACGCAGATCAATTATCGGCATTGCGTTCGCAATCCCCATAGCCATTTGGGATATGGACCGGACTGCTGGGGTCTGACCGCGAGCCATGGGCCGCGAGGATACGTCGCGCATGCACCCGACAGGGACTTTGGCGTGATCACTCCGTCTGCTGCCCTGTCGAGCTTTCCCTATGCCCCGGCGGAGGCGATGCGCGCACTGCGTGGCTTCCTGGGCAAGCCTCGAAAACGCATATGGGGCCGCTTCGGCTTTGTTGACGCGTTTTGCGAAAGCCGCAACTGGTACTCCCGAACCTATCTGGCGATCAATCAGGGGCCGATCATCGCGATGATCGAGAACCATCGTACAGGGCTGTTGTGGCGGCTTTTCATGAGGGCGCCGGAAGTGCGCAGAGGCTTGGAGAGGCTTAGCTTCATCAGCAAGCATCTCAGAATGTCAACACCCTAATAGATCTTTGCGACGCCGGGTGATTCCGCTTCGGTGCAAAAATGCTCGAAACGCGCGGACCGCACTCAGGCAGCCGCCTTTGTGCGCGCTTCTGATTTTTCCAGATAATAGCTCGAATATTTGTCGAAGAATTTTTCCGAGCCGCCGATCGCGCCATACTTGGCGAGTTTCTTCAGCTCGACCTTGTTCAGGACCGCGCCAATGATCTTCTTCGCGATATAGGGTTCCGAGCTGAGCATCGATTGCACCATCGCACGCGGCGTGCGTCCCCACTCGGTGACCAGCACGAAGCCGTCGACAAGCGGAGCGAAGGCCTTGGCGTCGACGACAGGCCCGAGCGGCGGCAGATCGACGATGATGTACTCGAAGGTTTCCTTGGCGTTGTCGATGAAGCGCCGCATGCCGGCCGAAGACAGAAGCTCGCTGGTATGCGAAAACTGGCCACGCAGGACGGCCGGGATGATCACCAGTTTGGTCTGCCGGTCGATCTTGCCGACCGACTGCCAGGTCTGCCCGCTCACCACCGCTTCCATCAAGCCCTGCTCGGCCTCCATGCCGAGGCTGCGGCTGAGGCCGGGATTGCGCAAGTCGCCGTCGATCAGCAGCGTTTTCGATCCGTTGGCGGCAAGCAGCCCGGCAAGATTGGCCGCCACCGTCGACTTGCCTTCGCCCGGAAGCACCGAGACCACGCCGATGACCCGGCTGCCCTGGCCTTCTATCACGACGTCAAAGGCGATCTTTGCGTTGCGCAGCGTCTCGGAGAACATCGATGCCGGTGCATCAACGGTTACCCGCATGCGCGCACGTTTTTCGGCTGCCGACAATGTTTTGGAGGGCTGGGATTTGGACGACTTGGCGGTCTTGGATTCAACGACTTTGACGTCAGGCTGACCGCCATTGCGCTGGTCATCCTTGCCAGCCTTGCCGATGACCGGGAGATAGCCGAGGAATTTGAGGCCGACACGGTCGCGCACATCCTCGCCGGTCCTGAAGAAGCGTTCCCTGAATTCATTCAGACCACCAACCCCTGCCCCCATCATTATGCCAAGCGCCAGCGAAAGCCCCAGCACGATGGCCGTTCGCGGGGTTGCGGCCGACTGTGGCATCGTCGCGTCCGAGATGACCCGGATCTTGCCGACTGGGAAGGATTGCTGTTGGGCGGCCTCCTCATAGCGGTTCAGGAATGTCTGGTAGAGTGTCGAGAGCGCCGTCGCCTTCTGGTCCAGTTCACGCAGCTTGACCTGCGACTGGTTGTCGATGGAGCTCTTGCCTGCCGCCAGGGCGACATTTGCACGGAGCGCGGTTTCGCGCGCCAGAGCGACCTCGTATTCGTTGCGGTAGCTTTCGGTCAGTTGCTTCAGCTCGCCGAAAATCTGCGCCGATATGTCGGCCTTCTCCTTGGCGAGCGCGACGGCCTGCGGATGTTGCGGGCCGAAATTGGCTTCGACGTCCTGCTGCCGCTTGGCGACTGTGAGATAGCGGTTCTTCAGCGTCGTGATGACGGAGCTGCTCGGCTGGTCGTTCGATATCGCGGCGTCCTTGAACGCATTGTCCGACCCGCTTTCGACGATCGACTTGTACTGCTGATAGCGGGCGCCGGCACGTGCGGTATCGGCCTGTGCGACGATCAGCTGAGTGTTGAGATCGGACAGTTGCTTGTCGCTGATCAGCTGGCCGTCATTGACGGCCAATCCATGTTCGGCCCTGAACTTTTCGACCGCCAGTGCGGCCGCCTGGGAGCTCTCACGAAGCTCGGTCAGCCGGCCCTGCAGCCAGACAGCCGCCCGCTCGGTCGCGTCGAAGCTGGCATCAAGCTGATCGGCGAGATAGGCGTCGGCATAGGCCTTGGTGATGGCGGTCGCAAGCGCCGGATCCGTCGCCTGAAAGGAGATGCTGATGACAAAGCTTCGGCCGATCCGCTCGGCATCGAGTTGGTTCTGCAGTTTGAAGATTGCGTAGTCGCGGGACGACGACGATGCGGTGATCGCGTCACGCGTCGCGGCATCAAGCTGAGTGACATCGGTTGTGCTCGCGGCGCGCTTGGGGCGGACAGACTGGATGATACCGCGTACAAAGCTTGCGACCTTAGACAGGGCCGATGTCGGAGGGTTCATGAAAGCGTCGTTCTGATCGAGCTTCAGCTTGTCGACGACCACCCCCGCCAGCCTGGCCGACTGTAGAATTTCGATCTGGCTCAGAACGGCGGAGTCGGTCTGCATGCTGACCGACGCCGCCGAAATATCGTCGACGACCTTGTTCAATCCTTCGTCGATCAGCACGCTGCTCGTCGCCACATAGGTAGGAGGCGTGGTCTGCAAATAGAGCACGCCGAGAAAGAGACCGATGATGGCGCAGGCGGCAACCACTTTCGCCTGCCGCGCGGCCATGCCAAGCAGACGCTCGATGTCGATGAAGTCTTCGGCGTTTGCCGCACTCGAAGTCGGCAATGGCGTCCTCTTGTCGACAGGAAAATTGGCATAGTTCATCTTCGGTCCAATTCTAGTTTGCAGGCGCTACCGCCTCGAAGATCGGCACATAGGGTGCAAACCTTGCGCCGGACAGTGCGCGTTACGCGCGGCGCAACGGCCTGTCCTGCGTCATCAGCCGCACCCACAATGCCTCGAAAAAATGGACATTATGCGGCTTCTTCCCGACGCTGATGCGACCGGACGAATTCCTGCAGCATCTCGAAGATCGGACCCTTCATGTCCTCACGCGCCAGCGCGAAAGCGACATTGGCCTGGATGAAGCCCTCCTTCGAACCGCAGTCGAACATGCGGCCGTTGAAAGGCTGGGCGAAGAAGGCCTGCGTCTGTGCGAGACGCACCATTGCGTCGGTCAGTTGGATCTCGTTGCCGGCGCCGCGTTGCTGGCTGCCCAGCAGCGAGAATATCTCGGGCTGCAGGATGTAGCGGCCGTTGATGTAGAAGTTCGACGGCGCGTTGGCCGGTGCCGGCTTTTCGACCATGGCCGTCACCTCGAAGCCGGTGCCGACATCCGCGCCGCGCCCGACAATGCCGTATTTGCTGGTCTCGGTCGGATCGCAACGCTCGACGGCGATAACGTTTGCGCCAGTCTGCGCATAAAGATCGGCGACTTCGGCAAGACACCCTCGCCCGCCAAAGGACACCATATCCGGCAACAGCAACGCGAAAGGTTCGTCGCCGATGACCTCTCGCGCGCACCAGACGGCGTGGCCGAGGCCTTGCGGCGACTGCTGACGGATGAAGCTCGTCGCGCCGGCGACGGGAAGCAGGCTCTCGAGCGATTCGAGCTGCGCCTTCTTGCCGCTCTGCTCCAGGGTTCCGATCAGTTCAGGATGCAGATCGAAATAGTCCTCGATCACCGCCTTGTTGCGGCCGGTGACGAAGACTATGTGCTCGATGCCGGCCTCGAATGCCTCGTCCACCGCATATTGCACCACAGGCTTGTCGACCACCGGCAGCATTTCCTTCGGCACGGATTTGGTCGCCGGCAGGAACCGCGTTCCAAGCCCCGCCACCGGTATGACTGCCTTCCTGACTTTTTTCATTGCATGTTCCTTCTGAGGAGATCGATTTCAACCCTGTCGCAGGCGGCGAAATTTGTCTTCATTCGCCTGCAGCCCTTTACCTCCCCGCCACCACGGCAAACTGTGCCGCTACCCTTCGCAGCCGGACGGCGATCGGCATGCTCATATGCCGAACCGCCGCCGGATCGCTGAGCGCCGTCCATATCGCCTTGAGCGGGGACCGCGCCTTGATGTGCTGAACCAGCGACAGGAATGATGCCGCCCGCCGCAGGCTGCGAGCGCGCCTGGCGAACGCCGCCGCGGCCGCAGCATCCATGGAATGGGTCGCGGCGAAGGTGGCATCGGCCCGGCGCATCGCCTCGACGTGATGAAGTTCGAGCACCCGGGAGATGGAACCGGTGCGAATGTGGTAAATATAGCCCGTGGTCGGCTCGACCACGCATTTGCCGCCTTTGGCCAGCGCACTGGCCAGGAGGATATAGTCTTCGCCAATGATCAGGCTTTCATCGTAACGAAGCCCGTTCTCGTTCAGGAACCGGCGCTGGAAGATCGGCTTGACGTAGCCGAGATTGAACCTCGATTCGAAGAGGACATTGCCGCCGATGAAATCCGCCAGCGAGATTTCACCGAGGCCTTCCAGATAGTCGGCCGGGAACATCGTCTCTTCGGCAACGCCATCTTCGCGAACGACCTGCAGATTATCGACCGCGATCTCGGCGCCCGCTTTCTCCGCGCGTTCGATCATGGTGCAGATTCGCCCGGGATAGACCGCGTCGTCCGAATCGAGAACCGCGACCCACCTGCCGCGGGCAAGCTCAAGGCCGGCGTTCCTGGCGCCGCCGGGGCCACGATTTTGCTCAAGCGCGACAACGCGTACGATATCTTCGGGGTAGGATCTCGCCAGGTCGAGCGTCCGGTCGCGCGACTTGTCGTCGACGACGATGACCTCGACGCTGACATTGCGCTGGGCGACGGCGCTGGCAATCGCCCGATCGATCGTCGCCTCGGCATTGTAGGCGGCAATCACGAAGCTCACGTCAGGCTGCACGCTTGCCCCCTTGCTGCGGCGAAGACAGGCCGTATTGGCGGATTTCACGAACCCCGACGAGGCCGCTGACGACGCCGACATGCATAATGCCGCGAAGGACGCTGCGGTTCCGTCGGACGGGGTCGATGGCGACCGGAATTGCCGACAGGAAACTATAGCCGGCCTTTGCCGCGGCAATGCCGACCTGCTTGAGCCGGGAAAGGCCGCGCGCGTTGCGCCCCAGGAGGTGACCATGCGTCTGCCCGACGCGGAACCGGCGGCGGCCGAGCCAGTCGAATGCCGCCCTGGCAGGCGGCACCACTTCATCGACCCAAGCCTCTGGCGAAAAGGCGATACTGCCGCCGGCCTTGACCATCTGGTCGAAGAATTCCGTATCTTCGCCGCCGGTCTGGCCACGTGCCAGGCTGAAGCGCCGGCCGCGCAGGCTCTCAGCGCCAATTCTGAGCAGGACGTTGCAGGTGTAGCCGGTGCGGATCTCGCCGCGCACCCAGACCGGCGAGGTCGAGTGGAAATCGCCTTTGCGCATCCAGTCGGGCGCATCCGGCAGGTAACGGGCTTGCACCGGCCCGAGCACGGCCGCAGCACCAGTTGCTTCCACCGCCGCCACCAGTTCGGCAAGCCAGCCAGCGGTGGCCGTCTCGTCGTCGTCGATAAAGGCGACGAAATCCGCCGCACTGGCATCGAGGCAAGCGTTGCGCGCGATCGAAATGTTGCGGGCCGGGGCGTGCCGGTAGGTCACCGGCAGCTTCAACTCCCCCGCTAGCTTGGCGACCAGCGTTTCGGCCGTCGGCGTATCGTCGTTGTCCGCGATGATGACACCGACATCGAATCCCGCGGGCATATCCATGGCTGCTACGGAGCGGAGCGTGTCGACAAGCTCCGGCCGGCGAAATGTGCAGACGCAAATATCGATGCTTCGATTTTTCTTGACCGGGTCCATCACGCTACCCCGCGCTGCGGTCGCGGTGCTAGCAGCTGCAGCCAGAAGCCGACCGACCAGCCGAAATGCATGACCATTGCCGAGACCCCGGCAAGCGCAATGTCGGGTTTGCGCTGACTGACCGCGGTCCAGAAGCCGTAGCCAAGGCAGACCGAGACCCATAGCAAAAGCGGCACGGCCGCCAGCCAGTGGACGAAGGAAAAGGCGGCGAGAAGAACCACGGGAAACACCAGAAGCGGCACCATCTGCCGGATCTTCGGGATCATGCGGTGCTTGAGAACGTTCTTCGCCCGCCCGCGGCCATAGCCGAGATACTGAAAATAGAGGCCCTTCAGCGAGGAGCGCGGGTAGTAGACCATTTGTGTCTTACCGGTCATCCAGATCCGGTAACCGGCCTGACGGAGCCGATAGTCGAGTTCGGCATCCTCATTGTGGCTGAACGTCTCGTCATAGCCGCCGACCGCGGTGAAGGCCGATATCCGGATCAGCGCATGGTGGCCATGATCGACCCATTCCCCCGCCGAAAGGTGCCGATGCTTGGAGCCGCCCGTGCCGAGCCTGGAATTCTGGGCCGCGGCCGCCGCCTTCTGCACCATGCCGCTGCCACTGGTCAGCATCGAGACGACGACCGAATCCGCCCCGGTGGCCTGCGCTTCTTCGACCAGCCGGTCGCAATAGTCGGCGGGATAGCCGCCATGCGCGTCGATGCGAATGAGATAGTCGACGCCCTCCCCGAACCTGGCAACGGCGAGATTGATCGCCGCGCTCTGCAAACGCTTTTCATTGTGGAGCAGGACCACCCGCTGATCTTTTGCGGCGATATCCGCGACGATCGTCCTGGTGCCGTCCGTGCTGCCGCCATCGGCAACGATGATCACGGCGCCCAGCCTCTTGGCCGCAGGGCGGAGCTCTCGAAGCAACGCGCCGATATGGGGCGCTTCGTTCAGGCACGGAACCACGATCATGCAGGATGGGAGCGTTTCGGTTTGCGTCATCGGCCGTCCTTCTATGCCAATGCTTCGGCAGCATATGGACCGGGCGCCGCGGCAAGGCCGCGGAGTTTTTCGACGAGCGCCCGGCAATCGGCGCGGTCGTAGCTCCAGGTGCGCGGATTGCGGGCGAGAACACGTGCCCTCAATGTCTCGAACCGATGCTGCTCCATGGTGCCGAGGGCAGCTTCGAGCGCCTCGGGCGTGGCTTCTGGCAAAAGAACGCCGATGCCTTGCCGATCGAGGAACCGGCCGGTCTCGGTGTTGCCCATCGAGATCGGCACGGCTCCGAAGCGGCAGCCCTCATAGAGACGGTTGGGCAGCAGCCATTCGGAATTCAGGCCCTGCTCAAAAAAGTCGATGGCCCAGGAAAAGTGAACCTCGCGGTAGATCGCCTCCATATCCTCCGGATTGCGATAGGGTCCGCCAAACGAGAGCCAGGGTTCCGATTCAACAAAACCGTGGAAATCGGGAAATTCGGACAACGCCGGGCGGCCTCTGAGGACGATTTCGAAGCGGCCGTCGAGGCGGCGCGAAAATTCGGCCAGAAGCTCCAGGGAGCGGCGGCAGCGGAGCGCCCCGAACCAGCCGATTCGCCAAGGCGGCGCAACAGGATTCTCCTCCGTCATGCGGTCATCCAGGGAAGCCGCGGCTGGCTCGAAATACTTGTTTTCGAGCAGTTCGACCGGCGCGGCAATCTGTCCGAACGGCTTGAAATAGTTGGCGATGAAGGCCGGAGAGCTGGTCACCAGAAGCTTCACATCCCTGGCCAGGAAGCGTTCCGCACCGCGCATCGCCCAGCCCAGCGGATCGTCGCGAAGCAGCAGACGATGGATGTCCAGGCACTCGTAGACGATCGGCACCGTTGCCTGGAAAGCCGACCTGGCGCGCCGGGCAAGCGCCAGCATTTCCAAATTGCGCGCGATAATGAGGTCGGGCCGTTGCATTGAACCCAGCTTGGAGCCGGTCGAGACCACCGCCTTCATGATCGCCGCCAGACGCTGGGCGAATCGGCCATCACGCGTCGGGCCGAGATCGATCGGCTGCAAGCCCTCGACATCAGCAACCGCGCTTGCCGTTCGACGAAAGCCCGCCAGCGTAACCTGGGCGCCGCCTGCCTTGAGCATTATGATCCGCCGGCGCACTGCCGGGTCGGAGACGTCGTGTACCAAGTACAAGACATGCAGCATGAAAACTCGACCGCTGTTGGCCCGCCCGCGACAATGCTAGTACAGCTCTTGCTGCATCGCAACATTTTTGGTGCAGCGTAGCAAAGATCCACATTTTTTGTTGCACTGCAAAATCGATGGGTTAATCTCGCTCTGCTTGGGCCGCATGGACCGCGCGTTGGCCCTGCCATTGGGCTGCGCGCCAATAATCACGACGCGAGGACCATCCTTGGCGTGCAGCATTTTCGGCCAACCCGCACCTCGGCATCCGTCGACCGAACCGCGGGACTACTCACGAAATGAGGTCATTCAATGAAGATCGCGGTTGAAAACACCGTCTGCCTGAATACCGGAGACGCAGCGATTCTCCTGGCGATTCGCCATGTTTTCAAGACGATCGTGCAGGACGATATCCAGTTCTACGTCTTCGACAGCCAGCCGGAGGTGGCGGCGAGGCTCTACACGAAGAAGGAGTATCCAGATCTCGAATTCCACAAGCTGCTGTCGGAATCGCTGTTCCGCTACAAATACGGCAGTGGGCTGAAGAACCTGATCAAGCCGATCTACAATCGGCTCGTACTCAATGCCCTGCGGCGGTTCGGCATCCGCGGCGTTCTCGGGCGTTTGTTCAGCTCAAGCAATCGCCGTGGTCTCAAGATCTACAAAGACGCCGACCTCGTGGTCACGACAGGCGGAACCTATCTCGTCGAGACCTACAATCTGGAACGGCGCCTCAATCAATTCCGGATCGACGCGATTCTGGGCAAGGACCCGGTCTTCTTCACGCAATCGCTCGGCCCGTTCAACAAAAGTTACAATCGCCAGGAGTTGAGCCCGATCTTCGACCGGAGCCCGCTCATCCTGCTGCGCGATGAACGTTCGAGAGGCCACATTGTGGACATGGTGAAAGACCCCGGCAAATGCCACGTCGTGGCCGACGCCGTCTTTGCGCTGGCCGATACCGACAGGATCGGAAGTTTTCTGGCCTCCGGCCAGTCGGCGACTGTCACCGGCCGCGTCGCCATTTCCGTCCGTCACTGGAACTATGTCAGCGACGGCGAGGGCGGCATGCGCCGCTACATCGACTCGATCCGCGAGATTGCGACCATCCTGGTCAGGGACCACGCCAAGCAGGTGACCTTCGTCTCTACCTGCCAGGGCGTGCCGGAATACGCCCATGACGATTCCAAGACGGCGCGGGCGATCGTTGCCGAACTCGATCCGGAGATCGCCAAGCATGTGAGCGTGGACGCTTCGTTCCACACGCCGGAGCAACTGATGGCCCTGGTGAAAGGCTTCGACTTCGTCGTCGCGACGCGCATGCACATGATGATCATGTCGCTCTGCGTCGGCACGCCGGTGCTGCCGATCGCCTATGAATTCAAGACCAAGGAACTCGCCAAGCGGATCGGCGTCGCCGACCTGCTGCTCGACATCGACACGGTAACGCCCGAGGAAGCGAGCGAGAAGCTCGGCAGACTTACCGCCAATCTCGACCTCTATCGCAGGACGAGCCTTCAGGCAGTGCTTGAGGAGCATGCGTCGGCGATGTCGGCAGGTGAGCTTTTGAGGCCGGTTATTGCCTGCCTAGCGGGCGTTGCGCATGGCGCTGGAAAGCGTGGTGAACAACGCACTGCGCGACTGGCGAAGGGCAAGCATGAGGATCAGGCCGATCGAATAATTGAGGGCAACCGCCAGGACCACCGCGAGCAGGTCTGACTGGCCGGTCAGCGATACGGGCAACTCCCGGTAGACGGACCAGGCAAGCAGCGACGACATGATGAAAAGCCCCTGCATGATCAGGAAGTCGGCTGCGGTCACCGGGCCGACCCGGTGGACAAGAACGGCAAGCACCGGGACGCGCAGCATATAGCCGCTGATCGCGTAGGCCGCGGCGACACCGACGGCGCCCCAGTGCAGGCCGATGATGAAGGCGGCGACCGTCGTCAGCGACGAGTAGATGCCCCAGTGGAACATGGTCTTGGTCTTGCCCTGGCAGATGAAGATCCATCCGGTGGTGCTTGAGACGGACTGGATCAGGCTGGCGATGCCCAGCCAGGCGAAGATCGGCGCCACCGCTGTCCAGCGCTCGCCGAAGAGAAGCCCGACGACCTGGTCGGACGTCAGCGTCAGCGCCGCGATGCCGGGCATGGTGATGGCCGCCAGCATCCAATTGGTCCGCACATAGATGTCGCGAAACCGCGCCTTGTCCTCATGGATGCGGCTCAGCAGCGGCACCATCACGCGTGTCAGCGGCTGGTTGATGTTCTGAAGCGGAAACAGCAGGAGCTTATAGGCGCGGTCATAGTAGCCGAGTTCGATCGCGCCCGAATATTTTCCGATCAGGATGTTGTCGAGATTGCGCGAGAAGAAGTTGGCCAGATTGAAGCCGGTCAGATTGGCGCCGAAGGACAATATGTCGGTATCGACCTTCAGGTCCGGCCGCGACGGCGTCCAGCGCGCCACCTGCCATGCCGCGGCCAGCGCGACAACAGCCGAAACCGCCGGGCCGATGACCAGCGACCAGTAGCCCAGTCCCGCATAGGCGGCGATTGCGGTAGTCGCAAGTCCGGCAGCGGCGGTTATCACATCGTTCAGCGCGAGCTGGCCAAAGCGCAAATGACGGTTCATCAGCGCCAGCGGCACCGCGGCGAGGCTGCCAAGAAGCAGCGGCAAGGCAGAGCCGATGGTGATCCCGACCATGCGTTGATCGCCGTAGAAGGCGGCGATGGCGGGCGCCAGGCATGCCACCACCACGGCACTGCCCAGCCCAACCAGCGCACTGATCCAGAATACCTGGTTGAGCTGTTCGGTGCTGATGTCCTTGCGCTGGACCACAGCCTGCTGCAGGCCTAGGTTTTGAAGCAATCCGACAAAGGCCACGATCGGCCCGACGGAAGCCACGAGACCAAAATCCTCGGGGACCAGCAGACGCGCAAGCACGATGACCGAGAGAAACTGGATCGCCATCTTGAAGCCTTGCGCGCCGATCGTCACCACGCCGCCGCGCAGAGCGACGCGACCGAACTGGGGGGGCGGGTTGGCGTTCATGCCGGGCGCCTGGCTTCGGCCAGTTGAGCAACGATCTGCGCAAAACGTTCGTTGAGCAGGTCCGCGTTGAAATCCTGCTCGATCTTGCGGCGCGCCGCACGTGCGATGCGCTCGCATTTGTCCGGGTTCTCGGCCACCCAGACAAGCTTGCGGGCCAACGCCGCAACGTCTCGCTCCGGTGCGAGGAAGCCTGTCTCCTGATCCTCGATCAACTCGGGGATGCCCGAGTGATAGGTGCTGACAACAATCAGCCCGGCGGCCATAGCTTCCATCAGCGCCACCGGAATACCCTCGAGATCGCCGTCCTGTGCAGCAACGCTGGGCAGCAGGAATACGTGGGCGTCGCGCAGGCGCTGCTTGACCTCGGCGTGCGGACGCGGCCCGAGGAAAGTCACCCGGTCGGCAATGCCGAGATTTACGGCGAGCTTCTTCAACTCTTCCAGCAATTCGCCGCCGCCAATCACCGCATAGACCCAGTCACGCTGCGGCAGGCTGGCGAGCGCCCGAAGGGCGAATTCGATGCCCTTCTTTTCGGTCAGCCGGCAGACCGAGATGAAGGACAGCGTGTCCCGGTCCCAGGAACGCCAATGGTAGCCGATCTCACCGGGCCGCACGCCCATATGGTGAACCATGACTTGCGCGGGGGGTGCGCCGACGCCGATCAGGGCGTCGCGGAAAAACGCGTTCACCGGGAGCTGGAGAACGCCCTTGTCGAAGACAACCTTGTAGCGCGTGAGCGTGTCGTCATGCAGCGGTTCGCCGACATCGCGGCCGTGGAATATGGTCACCAGCGGAGCGGAAATCCGGCCTCGTTTCATGGCGCGGGCAACGCGCATGCCGTTATTGCCGAAATGCGCGACGATCACATCGGCGTTCTGCAATTTGCGCGCAAAGGCGATGTCGATAGCGGTCGAGAGCTTATCCCAGAACCTGCCCGACCATCTCCTGAGCATCGGGCGAAAGCGCCCCAGTCCGCCCCACCAGCAGACGACCTTGCCAGGCAGCGCCTGCCAGCGGCGATCGTCGATGTTGCTGTCCTTGCCGAACGACGTCTCGTTGCAGACGACGCCGACTTGCATGCCGCGCTCGAGGCACCCTTCTATCTGGTCGAGGACGAAGGTCTCCGATAAAGAGGGGAACTTATCAACTACGAAGCAAATCTTCATCGAATGGACGATCTTTCGAGGCCGGTCGGCGATCTGCTCGCGCGGATGAGGGCTGAAGCCCGTCGCCGCCGTGCGAGGCGCCCCAAGCGTCTGGTGTTGTGCGTGCCGTTGTCCCAAAGCAGCTCCCACCCCGGTCAGGCGCGAGAGCCGGCTTTTGGGGAACGTGCATGGTTTTGGACGAAATGCATCAGGCGGCATGCTCCAGCGCGCCTTGCCTGGCGTTGTCGAGAACGCCGAGGAAGGTCGCGAACTGAATGTCTGGATTCATTTGCGGCCGCTCCGAAAACAGCTGCGCCGCCGCCGACAGCCGGTCGTACTCGGCCTTGTCGCTCCATAGCCGCCTGACTGCGGCGACCCAGTCGTCGAGCGGTGCGTCATAGTCAAGTACAACGCCGCCGGCGCCGATCGCTTCCGGCAGGCCGCCGCGGCGGGACCCGACGACCGGAATGCCGCTGCAATGGGCCTCGGATGCCACGCGCCCCCAGGCCTCTTCCCATTTGCTGGGCGCCAGCAGGATCTTGGTGCGGCCATAGACCGTCTTCATGTCGCTGGTACGGCTTTCCAGCCTGACGTTGCGCAGCGGCGCGATGGTCCGTTCGATCTGCGCCCGGTGGTCGTCGTCGAGCTTCCAGCTTTCGACGAACAGAAACGGGATTTCGGGGCATTGGCCGGCGATGCGCACGGCGAGTTCGAACCCTTTTTCATTGTAAGGGTTGATCAGCGTGACGAATTCGCCGGTCGTCGGGGTGCTGTAGAGCCCGGGATTGATGGTCGGCGGAATCACGGTCGAGTCGATGCCGAACCTTTCCTTATAGGTGCGCGCGGTGAATTCGGAGTTGGCGATATAAAGCGCCGAATGCAATTCGCGCAGGTCGCCGGCCAGCTCGTGGAATTCGACGTTCCGCAGATAGACCACCAGCGGCACGCCGAGCGCCTGCAGCGCCTTTCCGATCGGCACCGATTTGTGGCACTGCACGACGGCGACATCGGGATCGAGCCGTTCGACCGCGAAGCGCGCCGCCTCCCAGGGAAACCACGCCCGCACGACCGGATAGCCGGGATAGCTGTCGATGACCGCACGCTGGCGAAGCAGTTTCATCTTGGCGCGCGCCTTGAAGCCGAACATGCCATCACCGAACAGTGCCGCCAGGACCGAGGCGTCATGACCGTGCTCGCGCAGCTGCTCGACCAGATGGTGCGTGCTCGACTGAACGCCACCGCTGAACTGCGGCGTGTAGCCGTTGCCGCCTGCAAACAGAACTTTCATGGACCTGGCTCCTTGCTGGACCGCCCTATCGTCACGCCGCCATTCTGCCGATGCTGTGGTATTCGATGCCGTGGCGGGCGATGACCTTGGGGTCGTAGAGGTTGCGTCCGTCGAAGATGACGGGCGTGGTCAGCGCGTCCTTCAATGCATCGAAGGACGGCGCACTGAAGCTCTTCCACTCGGTCACGATCAAGAGCGCGTCGGCACCTCGCACAGCGGCCTCTTTGGTGCCGCACAGCTGCAGGTCGTCGCGCAACCCGTAGATCGCCTGGCATTCCTGCATCGCCTCGGGATCGTAGGCCTGCACATTGGCACCGGCGGCCCAGAGCGCCTCCATCAGCGTGCGGGCCGGGGCTTCGCGCATGTCGTCGGTATTGGGCTTGAAGGCCAGGCCCCACAGCGCAAAGGTCTTGCCCTTGAGATTGCCCTTGAAATAGCGGTCCACCTTCTCGAACAGGACCGACTTCTGCTGGTTGTTGCGCTCCTCGACGGCACGCAGCAGCTTGGCGTCGAACTTGATGGCTTCGGCGGTCTTGATCAGGGCGCGCACATCCTTCGGGAAGCACGAGCCGCCATAGCCGAGGCCCGGATAGATGAAGTGGTAGCCGATCCGCGGGTCGCTGCCGATGCCCTTGCGGACCTCCTCGATGTCGGCGCCCAGTTGCTCGGCCAAATTGGCCATTTCGTTCATGAAGCTGATCTTGGTCGCCAGCATGCAATTGGCCGCGTATTTGGTAAACTCGGCACTGCGCACGTCCATCACGATCATCTTTTCGTGGTTGCGGTTGAACGGCGCGTAGAGCTCGCGCATCACCGCCTCGGTGTCCTCGTTGCTGGTGCCGACGATGATGCGGTCGGGCTTCATGCAGTCGCTCACAGCGGACCCTTCCTTGAGGAATTCCGGATTGGAGGCGACGTCGAAAGCCAGATCCTCGCGCCCGCGCGCCCTCAGCGTCTCGGCAATCCTGGCCTTTATCCTTTCGCAGGTACCGACCGGCACGGTCGACTTGCCGACGACGATCTTGGGCGCGTCCATCTCACGACCGATGGCCTCGGCGACGGCCAGCACATATTTCAGGTCTGCCGAACCATCCTCGCCCGGAGGCGTGCCGACCGCGATCATCTGGATCTGGCCATGCTTGATCGCCGCGGCGGCGTCGGTGGTGAACTTGATGCGGCCGGCGGCATGGTTCTCCTTGACCATGTTTTCGAGCCCAGGCTCGAAGATCGGGACATGACCCTGGTTGAGCCGCTCGACCTTTTTTGCATCGATGTCGACGCAGACCACCTGATGGCCGACTTCGGCAAGCACCGCCGCCTGTACAAGACCGACATAGCCGATTCCAAAGACAGTCAAATTCATTCGGTTTCATTCCTGTTCAAGGCTTCGGGGCCTGTTCGAGCTTCGGGCTCGGACCACCTTCGGCCCGGCGGGTTCAGATGCGCTTCTAGTTCGTTTTGCATGCCAGCGATTCCGGGAATTGGCAGGGCTGGCCGAGTGCGGTGAATGCAACGCGGTCCACTTGCATGGCGAGCTTGCGGCCCGGATCCGAGAACGGCCCCATCCAGCCCTTCATCGTATCGCTGCCCCACAGGCTGAAATAGATTCTTTGCGAATGGGTGGGCAGCTTCGCCGGATCGGTGATCTCGTGGACAAGCTTGCCGTTGACGTACCAGCGCAGCCGGTCCTTTTCCCAGACGAAGGCGTAGTCGTTGAAGGCCTTGTCGGTGCCCCCGGCGACGTCGACCAGCTTCTCGTTCTTGCCCTTGCCGGCTATGTAGGCGTTGACCTGGACCTTGGACGTGTCCTTGGTCAGCACCTCGAAGTCGATTTCATCATGCGGCTGCTTGTCGGCATCGCCGACGAAGCTGAAGAATGCCGCGTTGACGCCGGAGCCCGTGTCGGTCTTCATCCGCGCCTCGTAGGTGCCGTAGCCGAAGCGCTGCTTGGTCTGGATCTCGGCGCAGGCGAATTCGCGATCCTTCAGCTTGCGCTTCTCGAAACCGAGCGTCAGCATGCCGTCGGAAAGGCCGATCAGGCTTTTGGACCAGGTGCAGTTCTGATGCTTGCCGTTCGTCCAGCCGTCGGAAATGTACCAGCGCGCGCGACTGAGGCTGGTGAAATCATCGACAAAGGACGGCGCGGTTGGGAGATCCTGGGCGCGGACGGGCACCAGGCCCGCAACCAGGCTGCCGAGAACGATCAGCAGAAACGCGCCGTCTGAACGGAGCCGCCGCAGCTTGCCTGGGATCGGGCGCGTGAACGGGGTGCCGCCGGTTGCCGGGGTGGACGTGCTTTTAGGATCTGCGTTCATATCAAACTCACCTTTGTGCTGTGCGCCCCCAAAGCGATCGTTCGAACCGTGACGAAACAAGCTAATCTTGACCTCTGTCGCTCCTAGGCTCCGTGTAGCGTGCCCAAAACCATTGCGCCGACTCCGGGATATTCGCTCAACCTGTGCCGGGACCGGCGGGTTTCACAAAATCGGTCCTTATGTCTGGGCCGTTCTGCCGATCCTCCTCGAAGATTTCATCCAGCGAATGACGGAGATCCTTCATCATCTGCTTCTGGCGCGAGAGCGCAGCGATGCGCCGCTCGCAATTCAGGATCGACCTGGTCAGTTCGCCAACTTCGGAAGACCTGCGGGAGGAGACCGCCCCGTTTTCCATGGCCTCGACCAGGAAGGCGGCATTGGTGGCCGTTGTCCTGTAGCGGTTCTCAAGTCCGTTCTTCTCCGCCTCGACCTCGGCCGCGATCTGGTCCAGCAGCTTCGCCAAGCGATCGAGTCGCGCGGTGTCGGTCTGCGTGTCGCGCGCCGGATCTCTCGATCGGAAGCGAAAGATCGAGGCCATGCAGTCAGCGCCCCATCATCGTCGAGATGATGACCGGCCTTGGCGCCCGTCCACGTTCAAAAGACATTTCTCGCATCGTCCAGCTCCTCTGACAGGGGATGTCTCGGGCCAGTTCGGTTGGCCGTCCAAAATTGCTGCACCGCAACATAGATTGCCATTCCCCGCGCGCATAGGCAACCACCTAGATCGTAAACTCATAAATCGCGTCGAAATGGTGCGAGCCGACCGAGGTAAGGCGATCGCCACGTTGACGAGCCTAGCTTTCGCCGGCTGTGCTGGTTCCGGCCATGAGGAAGCGCAGCGGCGGCACATGCTGACGCTTAGCGGCGAAGCCAGCGCGGCGAAACAGCGCATCCAGCTTGTCGGAGGCAACGCCGCGGACGACGGCCGTGAGGTTGGACGAGCCGGCCAAGGCATAGGCCACAGCCGGCGCCAGCCCGCGCTCAGTCTTCACGTCTAAGAACTTCCGCAACCGGTATTTGTCGCGAATGTGCCGCTCGTGCCTTCTCAGCGCAGCCTTCGATGCCTCCGGCAAACTGTCGATCGCAAGCAGTGCCAGGTCGGCATCGGCCAGATGCTTCAGATCCTGGGTGTTGTGCCGTCCGCTCAGCGAATCGGCGCGCACGATCGCGCCGTAGCCACAGGATTTGATGACCTTGAAGCGCGCGCCATGCGCAACCGCGCGCGCATAGAGTTCATAGTCTTCGCCAAGGCGCAGCTTCTCGTCGTAGCGCAGCTCATGCCGATCGAGGAAGGCGCGGCTGATCACGGGTTTGAGGAAGCCCAGTTCCCCTCGTTGCACACGGCGCCTGGAGATGTTGGCGTCGATGAAACCCTCGAAATCGAGGAATTCCGGCTCGGGCGAAAACGGTGGAGCGACGATTTTCGAGACGTCGGTTGCCGCGTCATCCCTGACAAGCATGATGTTGTCTGCCGCGAAATCCCAATCGGTGCTGGCGAACAGTCTGTGAAACCTGCCTTCGAAAAAGAAATCATCAGCGTCCAGGATGCTGATGAACGGCGACCTGGAACCGGCTATCGCGGCGTTGCGGGCAAAGGAGGGGCCGCGATTGACGTCGAAGCGGATGACGGAAAGGCGGCCCGTGCCGTCGTCGGCTGCATGGGCGACTTTCGCGGTATCGTCGGTGGACGCGTCGTCGACGACGACGACTTCCGCAACCTCCGGCTCGCGCAATGCCGATGCAATGGCAGCCGGGATTGTCCGCGCCGCGTTACGGGCAGCGATGATCACGCAGACTTGGGATGATGTCATGGACATGCCTCTCGATTGCAGAAATCGTTGCGGATTTCCTCGCCCTCCCCGCTCAATGCCTCACCGCCCGTCTGACATGCATCGGCCCAAATGCCTATGCTGCAAGTGCGAAGCAAGCATCGCCAAAATCATCGGCGCCGTCCAGTTTTTCATTTGGCTGGGTGTCATGACGCGGCTGGGCAGGCGGCGAGCCGCAATCGGGATAGCTCCCGAAAGGCGCCGCTTGGCAGAGCCGCTCCTGCACGGCCCGGATCAAGCCACTGGCGCGCTCAGTTGGCCAACCAGTCACTGCCGAGTAGGTCGTGGCGATGGAGAGCGGCCGCTTGGTGGAGGCCGGGAGCATCGAGGAATTGAAGAAACGGGATGCCGACTTGCGGCGTGTTGCTGGAGGCCAACGCCCGAAATCAGTGAAGGCCTCTCCTGGCGCTTAATTTCTCGCCTTCGGCCGCTTCGTTCGAACTCAGCTTTCGTTCTGCGTCGCGAATTTTGTCGGCCGAGGTCGGGGCATTTCTTGCGACCATGGCAAAGACCAGCAGAAAATAACCGAGTTGGATGACTATGGCGCAGCCGATGACGCGAAAAAGCGTCGTGCCGAGCGAGGCGCCGCCCAAATAGGACCAGACGACCACGATCGCCAGCGCAAAACACATTCCGATAATGAACTTTGGCAGTGACATACCCGATAGCCCATCAACCGGCTCGGGAAAAAATGTCGACAAGCCCACCCCGAGCACCTCCCTTAAACTCTGCGAGCTTGTTTAGGTTGCCCGCTTCTGGCCGGTTGCTTCCGGCCTTGCCCAATCTGTCCATACTCCGACAGAAACAATTTGCAACTCTATTGAGGCGAGCAATAGGCGGCAAGGGCAGCTACGGAATAATTTTAAGCGAATCCTCAGGATCGCCTCTGCCATGGTGCAATGCACACGTCGGCATCACCACTGATTGACGGATATCGACTCGCTCCAGTAAGATTTATAATATTGACCAGTATCTTATCATAACATCAGTCGATATTTTGAACTTCTAAGTGACGGCAAAGCTCCACAACCGGGTATAAAGAGCGATTCGCCCAAAATCAGCCCCAAAATTGGACTAGATTTTCCAAAATTGCCCATAATCTGTCGCCTTTGCGACATAAAGGCAAAATTTTGTGCAGGACGAGTTCATTATTTAGTCAGTTCATGACGCGACTATTACAGCCGGCTGGGAAATTGTGTGTTGCGCTGCAGCATTTTTTTGGTATCGTGCGCTAAACCATCCGTTCAACGTATGGAGTTTACGCATGAGGGACGTAGCCAAGCCGGCCGACGCGGATTTTTCGCAGGCCGGCGTCGATTTTCCGCCGCCGATCGGCGGCCTGCTCAAACGCAGCTTCGATATTGCCGGTTCGCTGATCGGCCTGATCGCTCTCAGCCCGCTGTTCGTGATGATAGCGCTGCTTGTCAGGTTTTCCGATGGCGGGCCGATTTTCTATGGTCATAGCCGGATCGGCCGCGGAGGACGGATTTTTCCGTGCCTCAAGTTCCGCACTATGGTTCCAGACGGCGAGCGGGTGCTTGCTGCCTATCTCGCCGCGAATCCGGAGGCCAACGCCGAATGGATAGCGACCCGCAAGTTGAAGAACGACCCGCGGATCACGCGCGTCGGAGCGGTGCTGAGGAAGCTCAGCCTCGATGAGTTGCCGCAGATCATCAACATCCTGCAGGGGGATATGAGCCTGGTTGGGCCTCGTCCCGTGGTACGCGATGAGTTGGAGATCTATGGCAATTCGGCCGTCTATTACCTGAAATCGCGCCCCGGCCTGACCGGGCTCTGGCAGGTTAGCGGACGCAACGATGTTTCCTACGACAGCCGCGTCGCGTTCGATCGACACTATGTCGAGAACTGGTCGATGTTCGAAGACATTCGCATCATCATCAAGACCGTACCTGCGGTCTGGATGTCGCGAGGCTGCTACTGACGGCCGCTTGCTGGCCGTGCATCGAGGAGCGACTGTCCAGAATTCGAGCCCGGAACTCAGGCCCCGGGACTCAGGCATCGGGACTCAGGCATCGGGCGGGGCAAACCAGATCGGAAACGCTCAGTTGAAAGCAGATATAATCGATATCTTTTGCACCGGCATTCTCTCCAGACGCATGCGGCGAGTACGACTTTTGACGACTTGCCTCACGCTGGCGACCGGCCTGTCGCTGGCCCTGCCGCAGTTTGCCTTCGCCGATGACTATCGGCTTGGAGCACAAGACAAGCTAACCATCCGCGTAGCGGAATGGCAGACCGTCGAAGGCACGTTCCGTGACTGGTCGGCCATCAATGGAGAATACACGGTCGGGCCGGCAGGAACCTTGTCGGTGCCGTTCGTCGGCGAGATGCCCGCATCCGGCAAGACGACCTCGGAGATCGCGGCATCGCTCGGCGAGGCGCTACAGCGTAAGCTCGCCCTGGCTGACAAGCCCGAGGCCTCCGTCGAAATGGCGCAGTACCGGCCGTTCTATATTTCTGGCGAGGTGCAATCGCCCGGACAGTATCCTTGCGTGCCTGGGCTGACGGTGCTGAAAGCGATGAGCATTGCCGGCGGAACGCGGCGGAACTCGGAGAGCGGGCAGCGCTACGACCGCGACCTGATCAATGCCAAGGGCAATTTCGACGTACTTCAAGACCAACAGGTCAGGCTGATCGTCAAGCGCGCCCGCATCGAAGCGGAACTGGCGAACAAACCGTCATTCGAAGTGCCGAAAGAAGTGGCCGACGATCCGAAGCTGCCCAGCATCGTTGCCGATGAGACGGCGATCCTGGCGGCCGACCAGAAGAAACTCAACCTACGCTTGCAGGCGCTCGACGACTTGAAGGCGCTGCTGCAGAGCGAGATCGATTCGCTGCAGAAAAAGATCGTCAACCAGCAGAAGCAGGTCGATCTGGCGAAGGAGCAGCTCAACGGTATCGGCTCGCTGGCGCAAAAAGGCCTGGTCGTCAACACCCGGGTTTTGAATTCCCAGCAAACCATCGCCGACCTCGAAGGCCAGATACTGGATTACGAAACGGCGATTCTCACGGCCAAGCAGTCGATCAGCAAGGCCACTCAGGACGCTATCGATCTGGAGAACACCCAGAACTCCACCCTCGCGACCGACCGGCAACAGACGGAAGCCGACCTCAACGAAGCGACGCTGAAGCTGAATATGGAAAAAGGCTTGATGACCGAAGCCCTGTCGGGCAACCCCATGCCGCAATTCTATGGCAACAACGAACCAGCCGCCATGTCGTTTTCCCTGGTGCGGGTGGTCGACGGCAAGACCAGCGAAATCACCGCCGACGAAGACACGCCGGTACTGCCCGGGGACGTGATCAAGGTCAAACCGGCGCCCCTGGCCATCCAGTAGCTTCTTTCCACCGGAGCGAAGCACCCACCTCGCAGGCGGCGGCCTGCGGGGTTTTGGGCTTCGTATTTTATGGATCAGAAAACAAGGCGGCCTTTGGGCGACGAACAGCCCGGATCGGCCCGCTCTAGCCTCGCACGGCGTCCGGTTCCTCGAGATGGTTCGCGGCGCTCCACCGGGAACGGGCGACGGACGGCACCTTCACCAGCTTGAAGTAGCTGTAATACAGCAGGAACGATCCCATGATGTAGGGATTGAGGGTCTCGACCTCGACGAAGGAGCGGATGAACAAAAGCACCATGACGCCTGCGAGAATCACAGACTCGGCTTGCCATGTCCTGAATATCAGCGCCGAGACGTGCCCCCAGAGCGTGCGCAGGATGATCAGCGACAGCAGTGTCGCTCCGACGAAGCCGAGTTCCACCAAGGTCTCGA
This sequence comes from Mesorhizobium sp. M1295, assembly GCF_040318135.1. NCBI lineage: Bacteria > Pseudomonadati > Pseudomonadota > Alphaproteobacteria > Hyphomicrobiales > Phyllobacteriaceae > Mesorhizobium > Mesorhizobium sp. M1295. The sequence goes on along the minus strand of NZ_JAMYLU010000019.1, from coordinate 47,764 downwards.
TGTAGGTGTTGTGGAAGTGGAAGCCGCTTCGGGCGGCGATGTAGAATTCATTCCACAGCCGCTCGGCCTCGGAGAAGCCCTGCACCCAATACGCCGCGTAGCCGACGCCGAGGATGGGCGATTGCTGCGCGGCATTCCAGCCCTGCTGCCAGAGGTAGGTTCGTCCGGTGAGCGTCGAATCCTTGCCGAAGAGGCCAAGGACAAAGTCCATTAGCCCGAGATTCAGCGCAATCACGGTGCAGGCGACCAGCCCGCCTGCACCGATCACGAAAATGACCCGGCGATGGCGGAGCGAAAGCAGCTTGCCCATGGAAAGCAGCGCGACCAGGGCGAGAACCGCCGGGGTCGATGCCATCGAAGTGGCCGAATGCGACACGACCAGCAGATAGCCCGACAGAAGGACGATTGGTACAATCAACAAAAAACCTATGCGGCCGCGCCTGAGAAAGGCCAGGTAGACAACGCAGAAATAGATGCCAAGCGATGCGACAAAGCCGATCTGGTTCTTGGAGCTGAAAGCGCCGACGAAATTGTATGTCCCGTCGAGAACGTCGTAGGAATAACTCGCGACCTTGAGCGAGTAGAGCAGGACGACGAAAATCCCTATTAGGGCGCCTATGGTCAAGGTCCGGACGCTGACCGTGCGCGCGGCAATGTAGGCGCATGCGATATGGGAACAATATTGCACGGCCGTCCTTGCCGTGGTGCCGGGAGCTGCCGACCAGAACACCGAGAAGCAGACATAGGCTGCAAACGCCAGCGGAAGCCAGGCGCTGGAAGCGTGCCTTAATATTTTCCGGTAGTCGACCAGGATGAGCGGCAGCCAGACTGCATAATAGGCCAGGATCATGGCCTGGCCGAGAATGGTCGAGTAGGAGAACGCCCAGATCGAGACTGCAACGGCAAAGCTGCCATAGACCGTGTTCTTGTCCGGATCGATCAACAGAGATTTTGGAATCTTCATCTCGGTATCGGTTTTCCGCCCTTGCAGCTCAATGCCGATTTCATGGGCCGCTCATGGGTCGATTCATTGGATCGATGGGAGCCTCGCCTGCAGGCGCTCGCATTGTGCAGTGCAATATAGCGCATCCGGCGCTGCATGTCACCCGGATGACAAACTGGGCGAAGTCGTTCCTGCAGTTCTCCCATGCCGGACGAGACGATTTGGCCAGGAGGCAGTGCCGTTCAATTGCCTGGTGCTGGCCCATCACGAAGCTGTTCGGAGGCTGCAAGTCCGCGCTTGAACTTGTCCGCCGTTGACTTCACATTCGCCGCCGATTGGGAGGAAGACCACATGCCGATGAGTTTCGCGGGACGATTTGCCGGACGATCTGCTGTTATCACCGGCGGCGCCTCAGGCATCGGCCTTGCCGTCGCGCAAAGGATCACTAAGGAAGGCGGGCGTGTTTCGGTCTGGGATCGCGATGCCGCCCAGATCGAGCAGGCCAAGGCCATTGTTCCAGGCCTGCACAGCGTCACCTTAGACGTCGCCGACCCCATAGCGGTCGAAGCCGCCGCCCGAGAGACGATCGAAGCGATTGGCGCAGTCGATGTCCTTGTCACCAGCGCTGCCATCACCGGACCGAACATGACGACCTGGGAGTATTCCGTAGAGGATTGGCGCCGGGTCATCGACATCAACATCAACGGCGTCTTCTTCTGCAACAAAGCGCTGGTCCCGCATATGCTCGAACGCAATTACGGCAGGATCGTCAACATCGCCTCGATTGCCGGCAAGGAAGGAAACCCGAACGCCTCGGCCTACAGCACCTCCAAGGCCGCGGTGATCGGCATGACCAAATCGCTCGGCAAGGAACTGGCCAAGACCAGGGTAACGGTGAACTGCGTCACGCCGGCGGCCGTGCGCACCGCGATCTTCCAGCAGATGAGCCAGCAGCACATCGACTTCATGCTGTCCAAAATACCAATGGCGCGGTTCGGCGAGGTCGAGGAGGTGGCGGCGCTGATTTGCTGGATCGCGTCCGAGGAATGCTCGTTCACGACGGCGGCCGTCTTCGACGTCTCCGGCGGCCGGGCGACCTACTGAGGCCGGCCGGACGCAAACCGCCCGACCGGATCGCGGCGCCTCAGTCGTGAAGCTGCCGCGAGATCGGCGGGCCGATCGAAAAGTCGCTGAATGTGACCTCGAAGCCCTCGCGCTGCGGCGAGCAGCACATCATGCCGACATCGACCGTTTTCGACGGCGGGAAATAGGCAAGCCGCACCGGCTTCCAATGTTTGTCGGTCGCGTCCAGATACTGGACACGGATCGTCTCGGCATGACGCGTCAAGCGGATCCTGACGCCGTCCGGGTCGGCCGGAATATTGGCCAGCGACCAGTCGGAGGCATCGTTGGTGACGACGACGGAAAAATACATCAGCCCGTCGGTGTATTCGATGCCGGCCTTGATCCAATGGGTCTCGCTCAGGCGGACCATAAGCCCGGCTTGGTCGTAAAGCACCTCATAGTGCCCCTTGGCCGTGACTTCGGCGCTGAAATCGCCCTCGACCTCACGATAGAGGAAATGGCCATTGTCACGCCAGAAGCCGTAGAACGTCTCTCGCCAGAAGTCGGTCTCCTTGCCGGTCCGCACATGCACCGTATTGTCGCCGAACTCGTGGTGCGGCGGCGGATTGAGCCAGGTCAGGTCCGTATTTTCAGATGCCATCGATTTGCTCGCCTGCCTGGCTGGTCCCGGATGAGTGCCGCCGTGATCAGCCAGCGAATGTATAGGCGGTCTTCACGGTCGTGTAGAACTCCGCGGCGTAGCGGCCCTGCTCGCGTGGGCCATAGCTCGACCCCTTGCGCCCGCCGAAGGGCACGTGGAAGTCGACGCCCGCCGTCGGCAGGTTGACCATGACCATGCCGGCTTCCGAATTGCGCTTGAAATGCGTGGCATGCTTGAGGCTCGAGGTGCAGATGCCGGACGTCAGCCCGAACGGCGTGTCGTTGGCCACCGCCAGCGCCTCATCATAATTCTTGACGCGGATGACGTTAGCGACAGGTCCGAAAATCTCCTCACGGGAAATGCGCATGGCGTTGGTGGTTTCGGTGAACAGCGCCGGTTGCAAATAGAAGCCGCGGGTTTCGCGATCGAGCCGCTCACCGCCGAAAGCGAGATCGGCACCTTCCCGACGTCCGATGGCGATATAGTCCTCGTCCTGTTTGAGCTGGCTCTGGTCGACCACCGGCCCGATCTGGGTCTTGGCATCGAGAGCGTCGCCGATGACCAGCTTGCCCAGGCGATCTTTCATCGCCTCGACGAAGCGGTCATGGATGCCGTCCGTCACCACCAGGCGGGACGACGCCGTGCAGCGCTGGCCGGTCGAGAAGTAGGCGCCGTTGACCGCGCAGTCGACGGCGACGGCAAGGTCGGCATCATCGAGCACGACAAGCGGGTTCTTGCCGCCCATTTCGAGCTGGAACTTGCGCATGTGCTCGACGCTGGCGGCGGCCACGCGCTTGCCGGTGCCGACCGAGCCGGTGAAGGTGATGGCGTTGAGATCAGGGCTGTCGAGCATGGCCTGGCCGACCACCGAACCTTTGCCCATCACCAGGTTGAGCACGCCGTTGGGCAGTCCGGCGCGGTGCAGGATGTCGACAATTGTCCAGGCGCTCTCCGGAACGAGTTCCGCCGGCTTGAAGACGATAGTGTTGCCGTAGGCCAGCGCCGGAGCGATTTTCCAGGCCGGAATGGCGATCGGGAAATTCCACGGCGTGATGATGCCGACGACGCCGACCGCTTCGCGGGTGATCTCGACGCCGACGCCGGGCCGCACGCTTGGCACCAGCTCGCCCGACAGGCGTAGCGTCTCGCCGGCGAAGAAGTCGAATATCTGGGCAGCCCGCACAGTCTCGCCAATGCCCTCGACCAGCGTCTTGCCTTCCTCGCGCGCCAAGGCCCGGCCGATTTCATCTTTCCGCGCGGTGATCTCGTCCGACGCCTTCCTCAGCACCGCGTGGCGTGCCAGCAGGCCCGATCGGGACCATGCCGGAAATGCCGCCTTCGCCGCCGCGATGGCCTGCCGGGCGTGCTCGGCGCCTCCCGATGCATATTCGCCGACCACGTCGTCGAGATTGGACGGGTTGATATTGCGGGAGCCGGCATCGCCCACCCACTCGCCATCGATGAGGTTCTTTCGAAACGGGATCATGTCGCTGTCTTCCTTGTCGTCCTTCGATCGCCGTCTATCTGGACCACCGACCGCCACACCGCAAGGCCGAAAGGCGGGCAAACTTCTCCTCCTCGACAGGCATGTGATAGGGGTCGGGCTGGAAAAGATGATTCCAGTATGGTGCGTCGTGGATCGCACGGGAGGAAAAGTATCATGTCCGACAACGCGTTGCCGCTGGTGATCAGCGCACCCCATCCACGCACGCTCGACCTGATCTTCACGCCGGCTGCGCTGACGAAATTTCGGTCGAAATACCGCATCGTCGAAACATCGCCCGAAGGTGTCGCGGCGCTGCCGGCCGATATCCTTGGCGAGGCGCGCTACATTGTCGGCCAGCCGCCGATCGCGCCAGAGACACTGGAAAAAATGAAGGCGCTGCGCTGCATCTTCAATGTCGAGAGCAACCTCATCAACAACATGCCATATGAGACGCTGTTTTCGCGCGGCATCCATGTCGTCACCACTGGGCTGGTCTTTGCCGAACCGGTGGCCGAGCTCGGCCTTGCCATGGCGCTCAACCTTGCCCGCGACATCGTCGATGCCGACCTCGCTTTTCGTCAAGGCAAGGAATTGTGGGGCGGCGACGGCAACCGGACGGCGCGGCTTCTTTCCGGCGCGGATGTCGGCATCATCGGCTTCGGCGATCTCGGCCGCGCGCTCAACCGGCTTTTGACGGGTTTTCGCACGCGGACAAAAGTCTTCGACCCGTGGCTGCCGCCGTCGATCCTGATCGAGAACGGCGTTGAGCCGGCCTCGCTCGATGAAGTCCTGTCGAGCAGCGATTTCGTCTTCGTCGTCACTTCGGTGACCAGCGAAAACCAGGGTTTCCTCGGCGCCGAAGCCTTTGCCAGGATGCGCGAGGGATCCGCTTTCATCCTACTCAGCCGGGCTGGCGTGGTCGATTTTCCGGCACTGATGGATGCTGTCCGCAGCGGCCACATCGTCGCCGCCAGTGATGTTTTTCCTGAGGAGCCGCTGGCCCAAGATCACCCGGTCCGCACATTGCCGGGGTTCCTGCGCTCCGCCCACCGGGCCGGCGCACTCGACATCGCTTTCAAGCGGATGGGCGACATGGTGCTGGAAGACATGGACCTGGTCGACCGCGGCCTGCCGCCGATGCGTTCGAAGCGGGCCGAGCGTGAGACCGTTTCGCGAATGCGCTCAAAGCCGGTCGACAAGAATTAAGCCGTCTGTCCCGACGGTCGCACATGCTCAGATCGTGAAGGACCAAAACAGGCAGGCCAGTGTCGCAGCGGCGAAGACGACGAAGAACAGGCTTCTCAACAGGATGTTGCGCCGCAGTTCGTTGATGAAGAGATGGCATCCGACGATGGCTGCGACAAACAGGAACCGCCAGTTCAGCAGTGCCGAGAGCACATCGTGCTGACCGAAAGCAAATCTGGCGGCGAGACATCCAACGATGACCGCGAACAACACGATGACCGTCCAGAAGATTGCATCGGCGGCATGCGTCAGGACGATGCCGGCGAGCCTGATCGGCAGAACCATCATCAGCAGTGCGCTGAGGAAGTAGACCGCCGCGAGCGGAATGAATGCCCCTGCATCGGCGACGTCACTCAAGCGCTTGGCGCCGATCGCGCCATAGGGATAGCCATGCCTGGCCACCGCCAGGCTGAGCGCCATCAGCAAAGCCGTCAGCACGGCCGCAAGCGCGAATGAGGTCAGGGCCTTACTCATGGGGCTCCCGTTCCGAACGAATCGAAGTCAGAACGGTGGTAGCCTATGGTTTGTAAATTGCTAGTAAGCATCATGCAGCGGCGCGGCAGAGTTCCTCGGCGCATTCACTCTGCAGCTTGCAGACGCCGCCCGTCGATAATGGTCTTGATCTCGGCGCGGCAGGAGCCGCAATTGGTGCCGGCGTGAAGGGCGGCGCCGATTGCCGCGACGCTGGTGCAGCCGCCGCGCACCGCTTCCGCGATCTGGTTGGCACCGACCCCGAAACAGGCGCAGACGGTGGCGCCGCGGTCGACGCTCTTGCCGCCAGGCCTGCCGGCGACGATCGCCAGCCGCGCCTGCCGATCGGCATGGTCGGCACTCAGTTGTTCGGCCGCCCAGCCGCGCGACACCGCTACCGGGGTAGGCGCAAGATAGAGCGCGCCGACCAGCCGACCGCCCGCGAAACGGGCGAAGCGATGGTGCCCGCCGGCAATGTCGTGATAGGCGAGCGCCTCGCCTTCCGGGCCGAACAGCGCGGCGGCAAACCCGGTCCAGTCGCGGCTGTCCTGCAGCGCAATTTCAAGGCGCCAGCCGGCGGGGCAGCGGGCGAGGCTCCAATAATCGGCGTCGATGGATGCGGGCCGTTCCGCAAGCACCGCGAAGCCGAAGGCCGTGGCGGCGAACCGCTCGATTCGGGCGGCAACGTTCTTTGAAGCCGGCTGGCCTGAAATCGCATCAGTCGTCGGCGCGACCAGGGCATCGACGCGCGCGCGCGCGGAAAACTGATCGGTCCAGTGCATCGGCACGAACACAGAGCCTTGGCGTTGGCGCCCTGTCACCAGCGCGCGGACCACGACCTCGCCATAAGCTGTCGAGACGCGCACAATATCGGCATCGCCGATGCCGTAGTGCTGCGCATCAGCCGGGTGAATTTCGACGAAAGGCTCGGCCATGTGCTGCGACAGGCGCGGGCTCTTGCCGGTTCGCGTCATGGTGTGCCAGTGGTCGCGCACGCGCCCGGTGTTGAGCACCAACGGGTAGTCCAGGCTGGTGCGGGTTTGGGCGGTTGGGCGGATGGCAATAAAGCGTGCCTTGCCGTCGGGTGTGTAGAAATTGCCGTTGGCAAAGAAGCGGGTGCTTTTGTCCTCCGGCTGGCGCCACGCACCCCCCTCTGGCCTGCCGGCCATCTCCCCCTCAGGGGGGGAGATTGGCAGTTTTGCCGGCACCGCCTTTTCAGCAATGGTAACGATTGGCGAAACCGGTGGCGACATCCAATCTCCCCCCTTGAGGGGGAGATGGCCGGCAGGCCAGAGGGGGGTGCCTTGGCTCGGCGCTGGCCATTGGAATGGCGCCAATTTCTCAAAGGTCCCTGAATCAATCGCGCCATACGCGCCTATATCAAAATCGCGCGCGCCGTCATTCTCGAAACCCGACAACGCCGCATGCTCGGCGAAGATGTCGGCCGCCGACACATGCGAAAAAGCTTCGGCAAACCCCATCCGCCTGGCGACTTCAGCGATGATCCACCAATCTGGCCTTGCCTCGCCGGGCGTGGCCAAAAAAGCCCGCTGGCGCGAGATGCGGCGCTCCGAATTGGTGACGGTGCCGTCCTTCTCGCCCCATGCCGCCGCCGGCAGCCGGACCTGAGCATGGCGGACCGTGTCGGTCTCGCCCAGCACGTCCGAGACAACGACAAACGGGCAAGCCTTGATCGCCGCCTCGATGGTATCGGCGTCCGGCATCGAATCGACCGGATTGGTCGCCATGATCCACAGCGCCTTGATGCGTCCGTCGGCCACCGCTTGGAACATCTCGACCGCTTTCAGGCCGGGCTTTTCGACGACGGTCGGCGCGTTCCAGAAGCGCTGCACGCGGTTGCGGTGCTCGGGGTTTTCGATCTCCATGTGGGCGGCCAGCATGTTGGCCATGCCGCCGACCTCGCGGCCGCCCATAGCATTGGGCTGGCCGGTCACCGAAAACGGCCCGGCGCCGGGCTTGCCGATGCGGCCGGTGGCGAGATGGCAGTTGATGATGGCGTTGACCTTGTCGGTGCCCGAAGACGACTGGTTTACGCCCTGGCTGTAGACGGTCACCGTCTTCGCCGTCGCGGCAAACAGGCTGTAGAAGCGGGACAGTTCGTCCTCACTGAGACCCGTGGCAGCCGCGATGCCGGCAAGGTCGAGCGCCGAGGCAGCGAAAAGCGCTTGCCCGAATCCGGTCGTGTGCGCCGTGATATAGGTACGGTCCAGCGCGTTATGCTGGCCGAGATAGGCGAGCAGCCCTGTGAACAAAGCGACGTCGCCATCGGGCGCGATCCCCAGATGCATGTCAGCGATATCCGATGTCATGGTGCGGCGTGGGTCGATCAGCACCACCTTCATCTCGGGCCGCTTTTCCCGGGCAGCGGCAATGCGCTGATAGAGCACCGGATGGCACCAGGCGAGATTGGAGCCGACGAGCACGATCAGGTCGGCAAGTTCCAGATCCTCGTAATTTCCCGGAACCGTGTCCGAGCCAAAGGCGCGGCGGTGGCCGGCGACCGACGAGGCCATGCACAGGCGCGAATTGGTGTCGATATTGGCCGAGCCGACAAACCCCTTCATCAGCTTGTTGGCGACGTAGTAGTCCTCGGTCAGCAACTGGCCGGAAACATAAAAGGCGACCGAATCGGGGCCGTGTTCGGCAATGGTTTGCGAGAAGGTCGAAGCGACTAGATTGAGCGCTTGGTCCCAGCCGGTACGGCGGCCGTGGATTTCCGGATGAAGCAGCCTGCCGTCGAGATCGATGGTCTCGGCCAGTGCGGAGCCTTTGGAGCAGAGGCGGCCGAAATTCGCCGGGTGGTCCGGGTCGCCACGAACGGTTATTTCACCGTCCGCGGCGACCTTCGCCAGCACGCCGCAACCCACCCCGCAGTAGGGGCAGGTGGTCCTCACCTCGCGCGCTTCATCAATCTGCATGGTTCACGCCGCGCGGCTGGCCAGCGCTTCCAGCGCAATGAACAGCCGCTCGCCGTCGATCCGCACCGGAATGGTGCGCACCACGCCCTCGTCGGCGCCGAGCGCCTTGCCTGTCTCGAGCGAGATCACCCAATTGTGCAAAGGACAGGTCACCGCCGTGCCATGGACGATGCCCTGGCTGAGTGGCCCACCCTTGTGCGGGCAATGGTCGTCGATGGCGAAGACTTGATCGTCGGCCGTGCGGAAGACGGCGATCTTTCCTTCGGGTGTGGCGACGCAGCGCGCACCGCGACGCGGAATGTCCGAGAGCGTGCCGATGGATACCCAATTCATGTGGCTATTCCTCTTTTGCGCGTGTTCTTGTCCGAAAACCGCATTCCACTTTTCGGGAACACGCGCCTACTCCGCCGCCTGCGCAAAGCCGACCGAAGCCATCGGCCGGAATTCATGCTTGTCCTTGCCGGAAGCACGTTCCGACCACGGGTCGACCTGGGCGAATTTCTGCGAGAAGACGAAGCGCGCGAAATAGGCCTTGCGCTTCTCGCCATCGTTCATGATCTGGCGCTTGATCTCGGCGATGCCGACGCGCTTGGCCCATTTGTAGATACGCTCGAGATAACGGCCCTGCTCGCGATACATCTGCGTCAACGCCACGATATGCTCCAGCGCCTCGTCCTCGGTCTTGACCAGGCCGAGCACTTCGGTGCCCTTGATGTCGAGCCCGGCGGCGCCGGCGAAATGGATCTCGTAGCCGCTATCGACGCAGATCACGCCGACATCCTTGCAGGTCGCCTCGGCACAGTTTCGCGGACAGCCCGATACCGCCATCTTGACCTTGGCAGGGGTCCACGAGCCCCACATGAATTTTTCGATACGGATGCCCAAACCGGTCGAATCCTGCGTGCCGAAGCGGCACCAGTCGGAACCGACGCAGGTCTTTACGGTGCGCAGCCCCTTGGCATAGGCGTGGCCGGAGACGAAGCCAGCCTGGCCGAGATCGGCCCACACCGCCGGCAGGTCTTCCTTGCGGATGCCGAGCATGTCGATGCGCTGGCCGCCGGTGACCTTGACCATCGGGATCTCGAACTTGTCGACGACGTCGGCGATGGCGCGCAATTCGGCGGCGTTGGTGACGCCGCCCCACATGCGCGGCACCACCGAATAGGTGCCGTCCTTCTGGATGTTGGCGTGAACGCGCTCGTTGGTGAAGCGCGACTGGTAGTCGTCGGCGTATTCGTCGGGCCAGTCGCAGACGAGATAATAGTTTAGCGCCGGCCGGCATTTGGCGCAGCCGCAGGAGGTCTTCCATTCCAACTCCTGCATGACGGCGGGAATGGTCTTCAGGCCCTTGGCCTTGATCAGCCGGCGGACCTCGTCATGACCAAGCGCGGTGCAACTGCACATCGGCTGGACCGCCGCGGGGTTGTATTTGTCGCCGATGGTCAGCACCATCAACTTCTCGACCAGTCCGGTGCACGAGCCGCAGGAGGCAGACGCCTTGGTGTGCGCGCGCACGTCGTCGAGCGAGGTCAGGCCCTTGGCCGTGATCGCGCCGGTGATCTTTCCCTTGCATACGCCGTTGCAACCGCAGATTTCCGCATCATCCGGCAAGGCTGCAACGGCCGCCATAGGGTCCAGGGGGGCGCCTCCCTGGTAGGACTGGCCGAAGATGAGCGTATCGCGCATCTCGGATATATCGGTCTGCTTCTTCTTGAGGTCGTTGAACCAGGCGCCGTCGGCCGTCTCGCCGTAGAGCACTGTGCCGATGATGCGGTCGTCCTTGAGCACCAGGCGCTTGTAGACGCCGGCCGCCGCATCGCGCAGCACGATCTCCTGGCGGTCATCGCCCTCGGCGAAGTCGCCGAGCGAGAACAGTTCGATGCCGGTGACCTTGAGCTTGGTCGGCGTGTCCATGTGGACGAAAGCCGCTGCCTCATTGCCGGCCAGATGGCTGGCGGCGACGCGCGCCATCTCGTAGAGCGGCGCGACCAGCCCGTAGACCTGGCCGTTGACCTCGGCGCATTCGCCGATTGCATAGATGTCGGGATCGTTGCTGCGCATGCCGGCGTCGACGACAATGCCGCGATTGACGGCAATGCCGGCTTCCTTCGCCAGGACCGCGTTCGGCCTGATGCCCACGGCCATGACGACGAGCGTTGCGGGAATGACAGTGCCGTCGGCAAGCTCCACCCGCTCGACCTTGCCGTTGCCGGTGATCGCCTGGGTGTTGGCCTTGGTGATGACCTTGATGCCGCGCTGCTCGACGGCGCGCTGCAGGAGATATCCGGCGGCCGGATCGAGCTGACGCTCCATCAGCGTCGGCATGACATGCAGCACGGTGACGTCCATGCCTTGCGCATTTAAGCCCGCTGCTGCCTCGAGCCCGAGCAGGCCGCCGCCAATGACCACAGCCTTGGCCCGCGACTGGGCGGCAAGCATCATGGCCCGGACGTCGTCCAGATCGCGATACGTGAGCACGCCCGGCAGGTCATGGCCCGGCACCGGAATGATAAACGGCACCGAGCCGGTGGCGATGACGAGTTTGTCAAAGGGCTCGGTCACGCCATGATCGGAGGTGACGGTCTTTGCCTGCCGGTCGATGGCGACGATCTTGTGGCCCTTGTAGAGGGTGATGCCGTGCTTGATGTACCAGCCGTCGCCATGGATGATGATCTCTTCATAGGCCTTTTCGCCCGACAGAACCGGCGACAGCATGATGCGGTCGTAGTTCACGCGCGGCTCGGCGTTGAAGATGGTGACCTGGTAGCGCCCAGGCGCCTTTTCCAGGAGGTGCTCCAGCATGCGCCCGGGGGCCATGCCGTTGCCAATGATAACGAGTTTCTCGGTCATGTCCTGATCCACTCCGGTCTCACTCAGCCGCGTAGGAAAGGCCTGAAGCTTCGTCAGACGCCGTGCGCTCCATCCGCCGGATGGAAAAATGCATCCAGGCAAAGCAGGTGGCGACGATGACGAAGAGCAGCATGAAGCAGCTCGACCAGACGCCGGTGAGGTCGTTGAGCGCGCCGAAGACGATTGGCAGGATAAAGCCGCCGAGCCCGCCAATCATGCCGACAACGCCGCCGACCGCGCCGACACTCTGCGGATAGTAAGCCGGGATGTGCTTGTAGACGGCAGCCTTGCCAAGGCTCATGAAGAAGCCGAGCACACAGGCAACGGCTATGAAGGCGAGCGGGCCGACCTCGAAATGGAAGGCGATCGGCCCGCTGACACCGCGCACGACGTAGTCTGCCGAGGGGAGAGACAGAACGAGAGTCGCGGCGGCACTGACAGCGAAGGTCCAGTAGAGCACGGTGCGGGCGCCGATCCGGTCGGAAAGCACGCCGCCATAGGCGCGGAAAATACTTGCCGGAATTGAATAGGCCGCGCCGATCATACCGGCGGTCGCAAGCCCGAAGCCGTAGACGCCGATCAGGTAGCGGGGCAGCCATAGCGAGAGCGCCACGAATGCACCGAAGGCGAAGAAATAATAGAAGGCGAAGCGCCAGACCTGCAGGTTCTTGAGCGGCGCGAATTCCTGCCAGAAGCTTCTCGAGGGCGCGGCCTTGCCGGCGCGGCGCTCGCGGATGACCGGATCGTCGCCGGTCGTGAACCAGAAGACGGCGGCCATGACGACGAGTGCTGCCGCCCAGATCAGCGCGACCGACTGCCAGCCCCAGGAGAGAAGCACGAACGGTGCCAGGAACTTGGTGACCGCGGCGCCGACATTGCCGACACCGAAAATGCCAAGCGCCGTGCCCTGCTTGCCGGCCGGGAAGAAGCGCGAGACATAGGCGACACCGACGGCGAAGGAACCGCCAGCGAGCCCGACGCCCAGCGCAGCGACCAGCATCTGCCCGTAGGTGTGCGCAAAAGCGAGCAGAAAGGTCGCGACCGCCGCCGCAAGCATGGTCGCGGTGTATACCAGCCGTCCGCCAAAACGGTCGGTCCAGACACCGAGCACCATACGCACGAGCGAGCCGGTGAGGATCGGCGTGCCGACGAGCAGGCCGAACTCCGTCTCGTTCAGCCCCAGCTCCTGCTTTATGCGCACGCCGATGATTGAAAAGATCGTCCACACCGCGAAGCAGACGGTGAAGGCGATGGTGGACATGACAAGCGCCTGCCGGGGAGCACTGTCCTGGCTGGGCGCGGCTGGGAGATTTGCGGTCATTTTCTGGCTCCGGTTAGCGGCGTGGGAAGCACCGCCCTTGTGCTGTTCGTTCGCGACTGTCAGCGGCGCGGCATCGCCCGCAGCGCGCTGACGGCGAGAAAATCGCGGCGCGTGAAGTCCGCGAGGGACGCGCCAGTTCCGATCCGTTTCGTCATCGTCGTCTCCGGTTGGGCGCCGCTTGGGACCAGCGCCGTCGATTGCGTCAAAACAAAAAAGCCGCCGGCCAGGTCTTCGCGTCCGGAGTTCCGGGAGCGCGTGTGGACCTGAGCGGCAGCTTTGCCTGTGGCGCCCGCCATTGGACGCCGTGTCACTTGGCCCTTGCGGACCTACATGTTGAAAAGCAGGAAGCGTGCCAATTCGACAGCGCTCTGAATTATCGAATGAAACCAATGTGAACCGCAGCCGCGCGACTTTTGACCAAGCTCGGCAGCGGATCAAAGATTAGTCAGAATGCCTTGCACAGCAGCATAATATTTGCGCAATGCGGTAGATTGCCCATTGCCGATGCAGATTGCCAATGATGATGACGAGTTTTCCGGTTATTGCCTTACTCCGCGGCTTCGACGAAGCGGTGGCGTTCGTAGAGGAATTTCAGCACCGCCTCGCGGCAGCGCAGGAAGGTGCGGTCGGAGGAAAGCTCGATGCGCCGACGCGGCCGGGCCAGCGGCACGGGAAGAACCTCGCCGATGGTGGCCGCCGGGCCGTTGGTCATCATGACGATGCGATCGGACAACAGCACCGCCTCGTCGACATCGTGGGTGATCATAACGGTCGTCGAGCCGAGCCTCGAATGGATATCCATCACCGCGTCCTGAAGATGGGCGCGCGTCAGCGCGTCGAGCGCGCCGAAGGGCTCGTCGAGCAGCAGGATCTTCGGCTCCATGGCCAGCGCCCGGGCGATGCCGACGCGCTGCTTCATGCCACCCGAAATCTCGGCCGGACGTTTGTCCTTGGCATGCGCCATCTGCACGAGATCGAGATTGCGCATGATCCATTCATGCCGCTGGGCCCGGCTCTTGCTCCGGCCAAAGACCTTCGTGACTGCCAAATTGATGTTCTCGTAGACGGTGAGCCAGGGCAGCAGCGAGTGATTCTGGAACACCACGGCGCGTTCCGGGCCAGGGCTGTCGACTTCCTTGTCCTCGAGCAGCACGGCGCCGGCCGAGACCTTGGTCAGGCCGGCGATCAGGTTGAGCAAGGTCGACTTGCCGCAGCCTGAATGGCCGATGATCGAGACGAATTCACCTTTGTCGATGGTCAGCCGGATGTCCCTCAGCACGTCGCTGACCTGGCTGCCGCGGGCGAAGGATTTGTCGATGTGGTCGAGTTTCAGATAGGCCGTCATCGTCCCTCTCCTCACTTTGCCGTTGTGCCGCGGGTGACGAAGACGCCGACTGCCGCGACCAGGCGGTCGAGGCAAAAGCCGGTGACGCCGATATAGGCGAGCGCGACAATGATGTCGGGCAGGCGCGACGAGTTCCACGCGTCCCAGATGAAGAAGCCGATGCCGACGCCGCCGGTCAGCATTTCGGCGGCGACGATGGCGAGCCAGGACAGGCCGATGCCGATCCGCAAGCCGGTGAAGATGTAGGGCGCGGCCGCCGGCACCATAATCTTCACAAAGAACTCGAACTGATTGAGCCGGAGGATACGGGCGACGTTGCGGTAGTCCTCGGGGATGTTGCGGACACCGACCGCGGTGTTGATGATGATGGGCCAGATCGAGGTGATGAAGATGACGAAGATCGCCGACGGGCTGGAATCGCGGAACGCCGCCAGCGACAGCGGCAGCCACGCGAGCGGCGGCACCGTGCGCAGGATCTGGAAGACCGGATCGAGACCGCGCATCGCCCAGATCGACTGGCCGACGAGCGCGCCGAGCGCGACGCCGACGATTGCTGCCAGGCCGAAGCCCATGGCGACGCGCTGCAGCGACATCAGCACCCGCCAGGCGAGTCCGATGTCCTGCGGGCCATTGTCGAAGAACGGGTGGGCGATCAGGTCATAGGCCTCGTTCCACACTTGGCTCGGCGGTGGCAGGCTGGCTGTGGGCGACGAACAGGCGACCTGCCAGACGACGAGCATAATGGTAATGACGATGACCGGCGGCACCAGCGTGCTGGCCAGTTTGGCGGCGATCGCGGCCGGGTCGAAGCGGCGCCGCGCCCTGGCGGTCAAGGCGATGACCTCGGCGGGCTTGGCCGGTGCGGGGAACGGCTTCACCTTGCGGTCCTCGATGGCTTGGATAGACATTTCTCGAACGCTCCTTTGGCATTTGGCGACAAGCGGCGCCGTTGCGCTTGTGGCGACAAACGGCGCGAGCGCCGTTTGCACCGTTCAGGCCGATGCCTTGATCTTCAGGCTGTCGAGATAGGCGGACGGGTTCTCCGGATCGAAGATCTTGCCGTCGAAGAAGGTCTCGACGCCGCGCGATGAAGACGCCGGAATATCGGCCGCGGCGACACCAAGATCCTTGGCCGCCTCACGCCACAGATCCTCACGGTTGACCTGGTCGACCAGCGCCTTGATGTCGGTGGTCGGCGCGAACTTGCCCCAGCGTATGTTTTCGGCGAGAAACCAGGAGTCGTGGCTCTTGAAGGGATAGGACACGCCGCCCTGCCAGAACTTCATGTAGAGATCGGTGCCGTTGGCGACGCGGCCATTGCCGTAATTGATGTCGCCCTTGAGGCGGCCGATTATGTCGGCGGTCGGCACGTTCATCCATTGCCGCTTGCCGATGATGGCGGCCATCTCGTCCTTGTTTTCTTTTGCCTCGCACCATTGCTGGGCTTCCATGACGGCCATCAGGATCGCCTTGGTGGCGTTCGGATACTTGTCGATGAAGGCGGCGCGCAGGCCGAGCGCCTTTTCCGGATGCCCCTTCCATAGCTCGCCCGTGGTGGCGGCGGTGAAGCCGACGCCCTGGTGGACGAGTTGCTCGTTCCACGGCTCGCCGACACAGAACACGTCCATGTTGCCGACCTTCATGTTGGCGACCATCTGCGGCGGCGGCACGACGATGGTCGATACGTCCTTGTCGGGATCGATACCGCCGGCGGCCAGCCAGTAGCGCAGCCAAAGATCGTGCGTGCCGCCCGGGAAGGTCATGGCGGCCTTCACCTCCTTGCCTGCGGCCTTCTTGGCCGCGAAGGCGTCCTTCAGCTTTGAGGCGTCGAGGCCGACGCCGGTGCCGGCATATTCCTGGGCGACAGAAATGCCCTGACAGTCGTAGTTGAGCCGGGCCACGATCGCCATCGGCAGCGGCTGCTTGTTTTGCGTCGCCTTGCCGGTGTGCATCAGATAAGGCATCGGCGTCAGGATATGGGCGCCGTCAATGCCGTTGGCTTCGCCGCCGAGCACCAGATTATCGCGCGTCGCCCCCCAGGAGGCCTGCTTGAGCACCTCGACGTCGGGCATGCCGAATTTCTCGAACAGGCCTTTTTCCTTGGCAATCATCAGCGGTGCCGCATCGGTCAGCGCAATGAAGCCGAGCTTGGCGCCGGTGACTTCCGGCGCGGCGGGCGCCGCATAGGCGCCGGAGGGCAGCAGCGCACGCGCCGCGGCCAGCGTTGCCGCGGTGGCCGCGCTGATCCTCAGGAAATCGCGGCGGCTGATCGCCGTTTGGGCGGAATGGCTATTGGTGCTTTTCGTCATCGTCATCTCCGGTTGGGCGCGGCTTGGGATCGGCGCCGTCGATTGCGTGTTCGACCAAAACAAAAAAGCCGCCGGCCAGGCCGCGCGCGTCCGTCCATCCGGGATCGCGTGTTGACCTGAGCGGCAGCGTTGCCTGTAGCGCCCGCCATTGGACGCCTATTCCGTGACCCGAGAAGAGTCTGCCTATTGCAACGCAGGAACCGTGCCAGTTTCGGAATGGATGACAAACATCAATGAGATCAATGACTTGCCAAAATCGTCGGCGCGCCGGCCCGCTGGGCGAGCAAGCCAAAGATTGTTCATTAGCGCAGTTGCACGCACATTTTTTGTGCAGCGCACAAGAATGGCGCCGAAATGATCAGACGGCGCGCGCCAATTTCTGCCCGGCAATGTAGGCGTCGATCTCGTCGGGATCGAAGATCTGGCCATCGAAGAAACCATCGGGACCGAGCACCAGGCTTGCCCCCGCCGAACCGACCGGAGTCGCGGCCTTCAGCGCGCCCTCGACCTTGGCATTGGCACCGGGAAGCGCCACGCCAAGCGGCTTCAACGCCGAGCGGTAGAGATCGGGGCGGTAGCAGTCGCGGGCAATAGCGAGGTTTTCCGGCGTGTGCGCGACATGCCCCCAGCGCACCATCTGCGTGTAGAACCACAGCGCATGGCTCTTCCACGGGAAGTTCGCCGCCTTGTTGAAGGGCAGAAAGAAGTCGCCGACACTGAGTTCGGCGCTGCCGCCGAGCGCCAGATGCCCGCTGAGGATCGGCATCTGCAGCGCCGGCGCAAGCCCGAGGAAGGCCGGCTGCGCCATCAGGGCCGCGAGTTCGCCACGGTTTGCCGGATCCTGGCACCAGCGCGCCGCATGATGCAGCGCGCGCAGCAGGGCCGAAAGCGCGTCCGGCTGTTTTTCCGCCCATGCCTTGCGCACGCCGATGACTTTCTCCGGGCTGGTCTTCCAGATGGCCGCCTTGACCGTGGCGATATGGCCGGTGCCGGCGACGACAGAGGCGCTGTTCCAGGGTTCGCCGACGCAGTAGCCGTCGATCCTGCCGGCGGCGAGCGCGTCCGCCATGAAGGGGGGCGGCACGATGACGATTTCGATCTCATGCGACGGGTCGATGCCGCAGGCGGCGAGCCAGTAGCGCAGTTCGTAATTGTGCCCGGAGTGCGGATGGACGACGGCGAAGCGAAGCGGATCGCCGCCGGCATTCGCCCGTTTGCGGATCAGCGCCCCCAACGCCCTGCCGGCCCGCGCCGGATCGAGGTCGGGTCGGGCGCCGTGCGCGGCCATGCCCGCCCAGACCGCGTTCGAAACCGTGACGCAATTCCCGCCAAGGCCGAGCGAGAACGGCACGACCGTGTCGGAGGCGAGCGGCGTCAGCCCCAGATTGCAGGCGATCGGCATCGGCCCCAGCATATGCGCGAGATCGAAATGGCCGATGGCGATGCGGTCACGGATGTTGGCCCAGGATGTTTCCCGGTTGAGCGTCAGATCGATGCCTTCGCGCAGCGCGAAGCCGATTTCCTTTGCCGCAACGAGGACAGCGCTGTCGAAGAGCGGCATGAAGCCAGCATTGATCCGGTGCTCGGCCGCCATCGTCAACTCTCCTCGGGATCCAGAAGGCCTGCCGCCGTCACCAGGCTCTGGGCGATTTCGCCGATCTTGCGGTTCTGGTTCATGGCGGTCTTGCGCAGCAGCGTATAGGCCGCGTCCTCCGACAAGCCGCGCGACTTCATCAATATGCCCTTGGCGCGATCGATCACCTTGCGGCTTTCCAATTCGCTGCGGGCCTCCTCCAGTTCGCGCGCCATGCGCGAAAACGCGTTAAAGCGGCTGATCGCCATGTCGAGGATCGGCTTGACCCGCTCCTGGCGCAGGCCGTCGACGACATAGGCTGAGACCCCCGCCTCCACCGCTGCCTCGATCGAAGCCTGATCCGAGCGATCGACGAACATGGCGATCGGCCGCTTCACCACGCGCGACAGCTGGAACATGTTTTCGAGCATGTCGCGGTTGGGATTTTCGAGGTCGATGACGATCACGTCGGGTTCGATCTCGGCGATCCGCCGCGCTATGCCGGCGACGTCATGGATGACCGTGACCTGCTGATGCCCGGCCTCCCGCAGTCCTGCCTCGATTATCGAAGCGCGGATGTGGTTTTCATCGATCACCAGGACAGTGAGGGATTTGCGGATCATGCCGCATTTTGCGCAGGCGAGGCGATTGTGCAATGCGGCATGGCGAGATTCACGCAAACAAAGCCAGCGTTCAGGCGCCGCCTGAGGCATTGGACGCGACGGCCGTGGCGACGAACTTGACGTCGCGGGCTCGGCACCGGCCTTCACCTTGAGCCGGACCGGCCTTGCCCTTCTGCTCGATGCCGTCGGCGACAACGAACGGGCAACGCGCCTGTCCGGCGTCCGCTATTGGCAGGCGATCACCGCTCTACGTCATCTCGGGCCTGCTCGCCGGCACTGCTCTACATCGGCCCGGTCAAGGCGCCGTCGCTTGCCGAACCGCTGGTGCTGCCTTCGGTGGCCGCCGCCGTGATCGGCGGAACCTCGATCTTCGGCGGCCGCGGCGGCTACATCGGCACAATCATCGGCGCGCTGATCCTCACCGTACTGACGACGCTGCTGACCTGCAGATGCCCCGGAAGGCACGCGGCGGATTTTGTTGGGCTGATCGTGCTGTTTGTGGCGGCGGCTTGTTTGCGGCTTGTGGAGGAGAGATAGGGGGCGCGACACCACCAGCTGCTTTTGACCCTAAGCCGACCGTCGCAGACCAAATCCTGAATGGCTGCTTTTCACGCAAGCGGACTGGCCGCTTTTAGGCCCTTGGACCATCGATCCGGCCTCAGTTCGGATCTGCCGACGTCGGTCCTGTGACCACCGCGGCTTCTACCGGATCGCCAGGGAAGCGAGGCAAGGCAGCGTCAAGTTCGAGCCAGAGATTAAGAAGAACGGAGCCATCGCCGCACAGGCGTCTGCCTCCGTGGGTATGGACGGATTCACTCATGCGCAATATGGATGGGGAGGCCTGCCGTGGCGCTCACATTTTCGCCGCGTCGCTGAGGCAGGTGACGTTCGTTCAATGACGCTGCGCAGGGCGGGTTGCCGCCTGCAGAAGTGTCGATATCAGGGGATCTGGTCGATGACCGACAACAAGCCAGACGTTACCAAGGATTGGCAAGCGACGCAGGGCCAGAAGTCCTCCGCCACGCGTCTTCGCCTTTTCGCCGCACTCTCGTGGATCGTCGCCATTGGCGGCGAGATCTACGGGATTATTCTGCTTCGCCAGAACAAGTTCGACCAGGGACACCTGCCGCTGATCATCGGCCTTCTGGTCGGCATCGCGATTTTCGCAATCGCCGGCAACTTGCTGTGGAAGGCGGCCAACAGGCACGATCCGGCCCGTGCATCCGACGCGGCCAGGTTCTTCTTCCAAAACCAGCTCGGCGCAATCATCACGCTGATTGCCTTCCTCCCGCTGGTTTTCCTGATCCTCACCGACAAAAACATGGATCCGCAGACCAAGAAGGTTGCCGGCGGCATCGGCGCTGCGCTGGCCGTGCTCGCGACGGTCATGGGGATCAGTTTCAAACCCCCATCGGTCGAACAGTACACCCAGGATATGAACGCATGCGCAGCTCAAATCAAGTCGGGGCAGCCCACCACCGCCTGTTCGCCCGACGTCGCCGCTCAGGCGCAGGCGATCGCGACGGACACCGCTGCGGTGGCGGCGGCGACGCGGGACGCGAGCCACCCCGCCGGTCAGGATGTCGTCTACTGGATCGCGCCCGAAAACGGAGCCGCGAAGTCCACCGAGCCGCATGTTTTCCACCTCTGCGCAGGCGTGAGTCCGCTGAAGGACAAGACCGTGAATAGTGGCTCCGTAACGGAGGCCTACGCACAGAACGCCGTCCGCATCACGAAGCAGATCGATATGGAACAGAAGCAGTGCGGGTTCACCGCCACAACCAGCACCAACTGAACCCGCCTGCGCTCGATCGCGTCCAGCCGTTGGTCTTGTCGAGAGGGATGACGCGTAAGCGCAGGCTCAGTATTGACTCGCCGAAGCAACGCTAAATACCGGGATCGCCCCGGCTGGCCATTATTGTCCAGCTGCAAACTTATCCGCGGCGGGCAACGACTGGGCGTCTTACGCACGGCAGCTTCCGGCCTGAGCGCTTCGAATGGAGAATGACGTTAATGCGGCGCAAAGCAGACTTCACCCCGGCCTGATCCAGCGGCGCTTTCTCAGTGCGCCTGCCCCGCCGCTTCACACCACCGCACTCCCCTGCTCCGCCTCCGCCGCATTCGGATCGCCCGGCGCGGTCGCCCAGGCGAGCTCCACCAGCGTCACCGTCCGCCGTCCAACCCCGTCGAGCTGACACACGATCAGCCCCTGCTCCTCGATGTAGGTCAGCAGGCGCGGCGTAGCGAGTGCGAGCCGTAGGCGCGGGCGATCGCGGCGTCGCTCGGGCAGGGCCAGCCCTCCTTAGCGGCGCGGGCGATCATCATGAACACGCCTTGCATGTCCTCGGGCAGCAGCGAGGCGCGCGCCGAGACGTCCTGCCAGGCGTCGTCGCCTGCCATGTCGGAGCCGAGGCCGGCGCGGGCGCGCGTCAGCATGCGGCGGAACTCCGGCACGTCCGGCACGACCGCGGCGAGGCCCTCGATGCGGCAGCGGACGACGAACTCCTGATAGAGCACGCCGATGACGCGGAAGCCGGCATCAGGCTGCGCCAAGAGGCGGCTGATGGTGTCGGGACTGCGAGCAGCGCGGCATTCGCGGTCGGCTACGAAAGCGGGATGCCGAAGAGGCGAGAGGCAGAACCTTGGCCGCAGCATGAGCAGGCCGTGAGCAGCGATGAAGCCGGCAAAGGTCATCCTCAGGAGGCTAAGCGGTCGGCCGGAAATAGCCGATGTCGCGCTTGCCTTGCCGGGAAATATGCCGTCCGTCAGGCCCCTCCATAGCGCCAATCATCACGCACGTCCTCCCGATCAGCGAGAAAATCAGCGTGGAGCGATCTCTGCGACGAGATCGTTCGTCGTCTTGACCCCAGCCATGAAGCCGGCGGCATTGAATTCGTTCATGACGAAGAAAGCGCCGACGCCGCGTGTCGGTGCAATCGCAACATAGAGAAACATCCCTTGCAGGCCGCCGCTCTTCTGGAGGATGAGCGGGCGATGCTCGTTAGGGAGCATGATGACCCATCCGAGACCCATGGCGTCCATCGGCCCACCGTCATCCAGCCCCATCACCGACGCGAGCCCGTCCCGGTACAAAAAAGCCGCGTGGTTCAAAAGGCGCAACTCGGCGTCGGCCGCGGAAGGCTTGTTGTCGACATGCCAGTTCATCCAGCGCAGCAGGTCGCCCGCGGTCGAGTACAATCCACCGGCGCACTCCATGGCTGTGCTCGTCGGCACGATTGGCATGGGGCTGCCGTCGAAGTTATGGCCCTGCATCAGGCGCGGCTCGTCCTCCGGTCTTGGGTTGAAAACCGTGTCTTTCATGCCGAGGGGATCGAGGACACGCTCTCGAAGGACCTCGGCATAAGGCTTTCCAGAGACATTCGCGAGCGCCGCTCCGAGGAGGTCGTATCCGAAGTTCGAATAGAGAACGGCGGTGCCCGGCGCGAACAGCAGCGGATTGTCCTTGAGGGCGGCAATCTGCGCCTCTTTGGTGTTCGTAGAGAAAGGGTCTGAGGGGGCGCCTCGGCCACTGGCACCTCCCGCGGAAGGCCGGAAGCTTGCGCGACGAGATCGATCAGGCGGAGGGCGCGGCCGTCCTTCTCCGGGAGCGTGACGTCCCAGCCAAGGCGATCCTGCAGCCGGTCGGTGAGTTGTACCTTGCCGTCGATCGCCAGCGAGGAAAGCACACCGCCGCAGAACACTTTGCTCACGGACGCGATGCGGAACATTGTGTCGCCGTCGGGCACTTTTTCACTCCCGTCGGCAATCTTGCCGAAACCGGCCAAGGCCGTCTCGCCGTTGCGGACGGCGCCGAAGATCAGGCCAGGCACCTTGGTGGAGAGATACAGGATCGTACCGTTGAACTGCACCGCTTCCGTCAGCAGCTTGTCCTCGGCATGTCCATAAGAGGGAAGGGTGACGGCTGCGATTGCCGTCAAAGCGATGGCCATAAGTCGGCGCGATCGAGACAAACGCATTGCCAAAATCCTTTGATAAAGCTGCAGAATAAAATCTTCGGAAAAAGGGCCGCCGCGTAGTATCTTACCATCTCTCCAGAAGCAGGAGATGTCAACAGAATGAACCGAAGGGGTAATCGGCGGAGGTAGCGTAGGTTCGGCGGATATTTGCGCTACAGTCCTGCCGTATTTCTTGTCTTCGTCAGTTGATCGCGGCTGATCTCTTCATTGACAAACCGACCCGCTGGTAATTTAGAAGATATGTAAAGCGCCGTCGGCAAGAGGGAGTGCTGTAGCGTCGAACAACTTACAATAGCGGATCTGCGTCGCGCCAATCGTCGTCGTATGATGAAGACCGCGCTCGGCCGCCGCCTCACCCCACCGCACTCCGCTGCTCCGCCTCCACCGCATTCGGATCGCCCGGCGCCGTCGCCCAGGCCAGCTCCACGAGCGTCACCGTCCGCCGTCCGCCCCCGTCAAGCTGACACACGATCAGCCTCTGCTCCTCGATATAGGTCAGCAGGCGCCGTGCGCGGCGTAGCGAGTGCGAGCCGTAGGCGCGGGCGATCGCGGCGTCGCTCGGGCAGGGCCAGCCTTCCTTCGCCGCGCGGGCGATCATCATGAAGACGCCTTGCATGTCCTCGGGCAGCAGCGAGGCGCGCGCCGAGACGTCCTGCCAGGCATCGTCGCCTATCATGTCGGAGCCGAGCCCGGCGCGGGCGCGCGTCAGCATGCGGCGGAACTCCGGCAGGTCCGGCACGACCGAGGCGAGGCCTTCTATGCGGCAGCGGACGACGAACTCCTGATAGAGCACGCCGATGACGCGGAAGCCGGCATCGGGCTGCGCCAGCACGGCGCGCAGCACCCGGTCGACGCGCTCGCGCCGCTCCGCCAGATCCTCGGCGCTGATCGGCGGCTCCACCGGTTCGGGGCGGATTTCCAGCGCCGCCGATTTCGCCGCCATCAGCTGATCGAGCAGGTCCGGCGAGGAGCGGCGCTGCGGCCGGACGGTTTCCGGCGGCGGGGCCGCCAGGATGATCGCGCGGGCATCCTCCAGCGCCGATTCCGGCAGCGGCATCAGGCGCGGGGTCGCGTTGCGCGGACTCGTATCGGTCGGGCCGATGCGCAGACCGAGCGGACGGCGCGACAGCGCCGGGCCGAGCGCCATGAACTGCCCGCGCTCGAGGTCGCGAAAAGCCTCCGCCTGGCGCCGCTCCATGCCGAGAAGATCGGCGGCGCGCGCCATGTCGATGTCCAGAAAAGTCCGGCCCATGAGGAAATTGGAAGCCTCGGCGGCGACGTTCTTGGCGAGCTTGGCCAGCCGCTGGGTGGCGATGATGCCGGCCAGCCCGCGCTTGCGGCCACGGCACATCAAATTGGTCATGGCGCCGAGCGAGAGTTTGCGCGCCTCGTCGGAAACCTCGCCGGCAACCGCCGGCGCGAACAGCTGCGCCTCGTCTACCACCACCAGCATCGGATACCAGTGGTCGCGGGCGACCTCGAACAGCCCGCCGAGAAAGGCGGCGGCGCGCCGCATCTGGTTCTCGGCGTCGAGCCCTTCGAGATTGAGCACCGTGGAGACGCGGTGGATGCGCGCCCGCTCGCCGGCGCTCTGCAGGCCGCGCTCGGTATGCTCCTCGGCATCGATCACCAGATGGCCGAAACGGTCGCCAAGCGTGACGAAGTCGCCTTCGGGATCGATGATGGTCTGCTGTACCCAGGGCGCACTCTGCTCCAAGAGCCGGCGCAGCAGATGGGATTTGCCGGAACCCGAATTGCCCTGCACCAGAAGCCGCGTCGCCAGCAGTTCCTCAAGATCCAGCGCCGCCGGGGCGCCCGCGCTCGTCTGGCCCATCTCGATCGCAACGGTCATGTCCGACTCTCCTTGGGGAGAGGGCTTATCAACCGCATCACAGCCCGTCGAGCGCGCCATGGCCGGCGCTCCGTGTTGCGCACAGGCTGGATGCTGCTAGGGTCAAAGATACGAAACGTACCGTTTCGATTCGAGACTGCCGCTAAGGGGTGGATTCCTGTCCTTGGCATCGGCAACCGGATCAAACCGATCGCCCAAAGCCTTCATTGACGCGATGGAGATCGAGCGGCCGAAGCCGGTTTTTTGCGGACATTTGCCCGCTCCTCCAGGTCTCGCCAGAAGCCAAGCACTGTCGCCACGATCGCTTCCGGCGCGTCCTCCTGCATAAGATGCTTCGCGTTCGGCACGACATGGAAGGAAGCACTCGAAATGCGGCGCGCGAGCTCGCGACCGTCATCGATGGGAATCCACTGGTCGTCCTCGCCCCACAGGATGGCAACGGGGCAACGAATCTCGCCGTAGCGCCACTCGACCTCTTGCGAGTATTTGTCATCCATCTGAGCGACCTGGCGCCAGAAAGCTTTTTGACCTTCGGCTCCCAGCCACGGCGCGAGGTAGAGCGCCATCTCTTCCTCGCGCAGCGCATTCGCTACGGCGGCGCCGATATAGGCGCGCAGGATTGCTTCATGAATGTAGTGCGGAAGGCCGGAAAAGACCGCCTCGTGTTTCTTGGCGGCCTGAACAAGTGGTGAGCCTTGCGGGCTGATTGCGACCGGATCGATCAGCACCAGCGACCGATAGTCGAGCCCATTGAGCAAATGACCGCGTAACGCTGTTGAGCCGCCGAAATCATGCGCGACGACATCGGGGGCACGCAGGCCCCAATGATCGTAAAGGGCCGCGAAAAGCTCGTTCTGAATGCCACGAGACACGTCGCTATCGGGTTTATCAGATCGACCATAGCCGAGCATGTCAAAGCAATAGATTCGCCTCTGTTGGCCGAGCAAAGGCGCAATTCTACGCCATGCCGACGATGAGAAAGGCGTGCCATGCAGCAATACCGCGGGTGAGCCCTCGCCCATCGCGCCCCAGGCGATCGAGTTCCCTTGAAAGGTGAAGCGTTCAGGAAGAGGCCAGTCCGCTGTCGCCATCAGTCTCTCCTCCGATCCTAGCGCAGCCAGAGACCTACCCAACGGCAACCCATGGATCAGGTTCCAATGGTCCGCCTTTCACCGGCTGGCCTGCTTGGCCCTCGGCGATCCGGCGCGCGCAGCCGCTGCAAGAATGCTCTCCATCAGGTCCTTTTCGCGCAGCGGTTTGCCGAGCAGCGGCACGTCGGGGGGCCGGTCGGCGATCGCGTCGGCGTCGGCATATCCGGTTATCATCACCGCCGGCCAATCGGACCGCAGATTGCGGGCGAACCGGATGACCTCGAGCCCCGAGACGAGCGGCATGGCAAAATCGGTGACGATGACATCGAAATCGTACGGCGCCCGCTCGATCATCGCCAGCGCTTCCGCACCGCCCCCGGCGCAGGTAACCGCAAAGCCATGTTGGCGAAGCGATTGCGCCGTCAGTTCCCGCAGTACATTGCTGTCGTCAATCAGCAGGACCGACGGATAGTCCTCGCCGGCATTCACGACGGTGTTGTCGGCATCGGACTTGTCGGCGATTTCCACCGGGCGCTCGATTGAACGCGGCAGCCAGAGCTGGACGGATGTTCCACTGCCGACGGTGCTCTCAATGCGGAGCGTGCCGCCCGATTGCTTGACGAAGCCATGCACCGTGCTCAGACCGAGGCCAGTGCCCTTGCCGACCGGTTTTGTGGTGAAGAACGGTTCGACGACCTTGGCGAGAATGTCGGCCGGTATGCCCGACCCCGTATCCTTGACGGTGACCACGACATAGTCGCCCGCCGAAATATCCTCGGCTGCACTGCCTAGCGTTCGATTTTGCGCCTCCACGATTATCGTGCCGCCGGACGGCATGGCATCGCGCGCGTTGAAAACCAGGTTCATCAGCGCCAGCTCCAGCTGGCCGGCATCGACATGCGCCGGCCACACCGTGTCGTCGACAAGCCAATCGAAACGGATCAGGCCGCCCAGAACCGGGGCCACCAACCCGTTCATGGTGCCGCCAAGCGCAGCGAGGCGCACGGCCTGCGGCCTCAGTGTCTGGCGGCGCGAGAACGCAAGCATGCGGTTGACGAGCTCGGCGCCTTGTTTTGCCGACCGGCGCGTCAGTTCCAGAACTTGCCTGGCCTGTCCATCGAACTCGGCGTGGCGCTCGAGCAATCCCAATCCGCTGAGAATTGCGGCAAGCAGATTGTTGAAATCATGCGCCAGGCCGCCGGTAAGCTTGCCAATCGCGTCGAGGCGCTGCGATTGCAGCAGCTGGTTCTCAAGCTCGCGCCGCTCGGTAACGTCCAGCAATGTGCCGAGGATCTCGGGCCTCTGGCCATCGGAACCGTTCGACAGGACGCCCTGGTCGAGGAAAATCCGGTAATTGCCGTCGGCGCATTGCCAGCGGAATTCGCAGGTGTAGGAGCCGATGGCCTTGGCTGCGAGCAGGGCTTGCCTCACTCTCGGCAGATCGTCGGGATGAACCCGGCTTAGGCCGAAGCCTGGATCGGAGGTCAGCCGTTCGGCAGGAAAGCCGGTCAAGCGTTCGACCCCTTCAGTCACAAAGCTGGCGCCGAACGGCGGCTCCGCCGCCCTTGCGTGGAAGCAGACCGGAAGAGAGCTCAAAATGGCATGCTGCCGCTCCTGGGCGCTACGCAGCGCCCGCTCGGCCTCGAGTTTTTCCTGCTGCGCCTGCAGTGCCTGGGCCAGCAGCCGTTGCTCGGCAGCCGCCTTTTGCTGGATTTCGAGCGTCTTCTCATGAAGTTCGACGAACACGGCTACCTTGGAACGCAGCATGGCCGGGTCGAAGGGCTTGAACACGTAATCCACCGCGCCGGCGTCATAGCCGCGCAGCATGTGGGCGTCTTCCTTGTTGATGGCGGTGAGAAAGATTATCGGCGTTCGCCTGGATTGCTCGCGCTGGCGAATCAATCCAGCGGTCTCGTAGCCGTCCAGCCGAGGCATCAGCACATCCAGCAGGATGACTGCGAAATCCTCTTTCAGCAGAGCGCGCAGCGCCTCTTCGCCCGACTGCACGCAGACGACTTCGCCGACAGGGGCCAGAACCTCGCCGATCGCCAGCAGATTGCGCTCGTCGTCATCCACGGCCAGGATGCGCGCCTTTGCCGGCCCTGTCGCCGGGGCCATAACCTCCAGCTTCCTCGCCCCGTTTCTCGACAGTTTCTGCATCGAGCGGCCGTCAGTTCACTGCCATGAGCGTCTTTTCCGGACGATGGACACGGGATCGCGAGCGGCCGATCCAGACACGCAGCAAGGCCAGCAGCAGGTCGAGGTCGACCGGCTTGGCGATATAGTCAGAGGCGCCGGCGTCGAGGCACTTCTGCCGGTCGCCCTTCATTGCCTTGGCGGTAACCGAGATCAACGGGATATGGGCGATTGCCGGCATGCCGCGGATCTGCCGCATCGTCTCGTAGCCGTCCATCTCCGGCATCATGATATCGATCAATGCGGCGTCGATATCCGGGCTCTGCTCCAGAAGCGCAATACCTTCCCTACCGCGCTCCGCGTGCAGCACCTGGATGTCATAGGTCTCAAGAACGCTGGTGAGCGAATAGATGTTGCGGATGTCGTCGTCGACGATGAGGACCTTTGCGCCGGCGAGGTCGAATTTATCCGGCTGTTCGGCTGCCGAACTGTCGTGGCCTCGCCCCGGGAGCGTTGCGGATATCAGGAGAGCCAGCTGCGCGAAATTCTCCGCCCGCGGAACGTCCGCCAATGCCGGATGCAAGGCGAGCGACTGTTGCAGCGCTTCCGGATGCGGCGCGAAGAACAACAGTCGCGACACGGACTGCCCGAACAGGACGGCAATCTCATCCAGCATCTGGGCGTTGTCCTTGGCCGAGCGGCCAAGGCCGAGCACAACGGCATCATAGCCGGCGATGCCGATGTCGTCGGCATTCGCCGCGACGCGGCCGATCGCGGTGACCGAGGTGACGCCGTCGCGGATCGCCTCGATCAACGAGAGACGGCGCTCGGGATCGGTATCGGCAATCAGAACGCGGCGCTGGACGCGGAGCTTTCTGGAGTGAATGTCCTGGAAGACCTTCATCAGTTCGTCCGCCGACACGGGCTTGGTTGAAATGGTGGATGCGCCCTTGCGGGCAAGCACCTCGATATCTTCGGCACCCGAGATGACATGGACGGGAATGTCCTTGGTTTTCGGGTCATGGCGAAGCAGATCGAACAACACCCAGCCGTCGATATCCGATAGTCCGAGATCCAGCGTGATCGCATCGGGAACCAGCTTGCGGGCCAAAGCCAGCGTGCCAGAGCCCGCGGTCGACAGGACGCCCTTCAGCCGGGCCGAACGCGCCAGGCCGAGCAGCAAACCGCCAAAGGTCGGGTCGTCCTCGACGATCAGCACGACCCTATCTTCCGGTGAGATCGTATCGCGGTCATCAAGCAATTCGGAGGATGGCGGGCTCGGCTGCGCCGTCGTCGCGACCACCTCCATCGCCGGCAGCAAGGCCGCTTGCGGGGCCAAGGCCATCCGAGGTCCGTCGAACGGGATGACCAGCGTGAACGTCGAACCCTTGCCCGGCGTGCTCTCGACCCGCAATTCGCCGCCGATCAGCCGGGCGATCTCCCGGCTGATCGAGAGCCCAAGCCCGGTGCCGCCATATTTGCGACTGGTGGTGCCGTCGGCCTGCTGGAAGGCCTCGAAAATCAGCTTCTGCTTGTCCTGCGGAATACCGATGCCCGTATCGGTGACCGCGATAGCGAGCGCTTCCATCGGTTGCACCGAGCCGTTGTGACGGCCAGTCTTTTCGGCCCGGAAATTCAAGCTGACTTCGCCCTCGGAGGTGAACTTGAACGCGTTCGACAAGAGGTTGAGCACAATCTGCTGCAAGCGCTTCTCGTCGGTGCGGACGGTCTCCGGAAGCTCGGGATCGACGTTGATGGCGAAGCCAAGCCCCTTGTCGGTCGCCAGCTGCCGGAAGGTTCGCTCCATATGCTGGCGAAGATGCACCACCGGCATGTCGTTGATATCGATCGAGACGGTACCCGATTCGATCTTCGACAGATCGAGGATATCGTTGATGAGGCTCAAAAGGTCGGTGCCGGCCGAGTTGATGGTGCGCGCGAACTCGACCTGCTTGTCGTTGAGATTGCCTTGCTGGTTGGTTGCGAGCAGGTTTGAAAGGATGAGCAGCGAGTTCAGCGGCGTACGCAGTTCGTGGCTCATATTGGCGAGGAATTCCGACTTGTATTTCGAGGTAAGCGCCAGCTGCTCGGCCTTCTCCTCCAGCGCACGGCGCGCCATCTCGATTTCGAGGTTCTTGTTCTCCACCTGCTTCTTTTCGTTCTCGAGCAGCTGCGCCTTTTCCTGCAGCTCCTCGTTGGTGGCGTGCAGCTCTTCCTGCTTTTTGGTCAGCTCGGTCTGACGCGCCTGCAGCTCCGAGGTCAGCAGCTGCGACTGCTTGAGCAGGCCTTCGGTGCGCATGGTGGCGGCGATGGTGTTGAGAACGATGCCGACGGATTCCATCAGCTGGTTGAGGAATGACTGGTGCGTGTCGCGGAATTCGCTGAACGAGGCGAGTTCGATGACGGCCTTCACCTCGTCCTCGAACAGAGCCGGAAGAATGATCACGTTGGCCGGCGCGGCATTGCCAAGGCCCGACGTGACGCGCAGGAAATTCGGCGGCACATTGTCCAGCATGATGGCGCGCTTGTCGGCGGCACTTTGCCCGACAAGGCCTTCGCGCAGATCGAGGCGTTGCTTGATCTCCGCCTTGCTTTCGGCGCCATAGGAGGCGGCGAGTTCCAGATAGAATTCATCCTCGTCGCGGTTGGTCACGTAGAACACGCCATATTGCGCATTCACCAGCGGCGCGAGTTCGGACATGATGAGACGCGAGACCGTGGCCAGGTCGCGCTCGCCCTGCAGCATGCGCGAGAACCGGGCGAGATTGGTCTTCAGCCAGTCCTGCTCGGCATTCTTCAGCGTCTGGTCCTTCAGATTGCGGATCATCTCGTTGATGTTGTCCTTCAGCGCCGCGACCTCGCCGGAGGCCTGGACGCTGATCGAGCGGGTCAAATCGCCCTTGGTCACCGCCGTCGACACCTCGGCAATCGCGCGCACCTGCGTGGTCAGATTGGCGGCGAGCTGATTGACGTTGTCGGTCAGGTCGCGCCAAAGGCCGGCAGCGCCGGGCACACGGGCTTGGCCGCCGAGCTTGCCTTCGATGCCCACTTCGCGGGCGACGTTGGTGACCTGGTCGGCGAAGGTCGCAAGCGTCTCGATCATGCCGTTGATGGTGTCGGCGAGCGAGGCGATCTCGCCCTTGGCATCGACCGTCAGCTTGCGCTTGAGATTGCCTTGCGCGACCGCGGTCACGACATCGGCGATGCCGCGCACCTGGTTGGTCAGGTTCGTCGCCATCAGATTGACGTTGTCGGTCAGGTCCTTCCAGGTGCCGGCGACGCCCTCCACCCGTGCCTGGCCGCCAAGTTTGCCCTCGGTGCCGACCTCGCGGGCGACACGCGTCACTTCGCCGGCAAAGGAGTTCAACTGGTCGACCATGGTGTTGATGGTCGATTTCAGCTCCAGGATCTCGCCCTTGACGTCGACGGTGATCTTCTTCGATAGGTCGCCGCGCGCCACTGCGGTGGTGACCTCGGCGATGTTGCGAACCTGGCCGGTCAGGTTCTCGGCCATCGAATTCACATTGTCGGTCAGATCTTTCCAGGTGCCGGCAACGCCGCGCACCTGCGCCTGGCCGCCGAGCTTGCCCTCGGTGCCGACCTCGCGCGCCACGCGCGTCACTTCCGAGGCAAAGGAATTCAGCTGGTCGACCATCGTATTGATGGTGTCCTTCAGCTCGAGGATCTCGCCGCGCACGTCGACCGTGATCTTCTTCGACAGATCGCCAAGCGCCACCGCAGTCGTCACCTCGGCGATGTTGCGCACCTGCCCGGTCAGGTTGGCGGCCATCGCATTGACGTTGTCGGTCAGGTCCTTCCAGGTGCCGGCAACGCCGCGCACCTGCGCCTGGCCGCCGAGCTTGCCGTCGGAACCGACTTCGCGCGCCACGCGCGTCACCTCGGAGGCGAAGGAATTCAGCTGGTCGACCATCGTGTTGATGACGTCCTTGATCTGCAGGATCTCGCCCAATGCATCGACCGTGATCTTCTGGGTGAGGTCGCCGGTCGCAATTGCCGTCGCCACCTTGGACACGTCGCGCAACTGCACGGTCAGATTGCCGGCCATGGCATTGACGTTGTCGGTCAAATCTTTCCAGGTGCCGCCGACACCCTCGACATGCGCCTGGCCGCCGAGCTTGCCTTCCGATCCCACTTCGCGCGCCACACGCGTCACTTCCGAGGCGAAGGAATTGAGCTGGTCGACCATCGTGTTGACGGTGTCCTTGAGCTCCAGGATTTCGCCCTTGACGTCGACGGTGATCTTCTTCGACAGGTCGCCGCGGGCCACGGCGGTCGTCACCTCGGCAATGTTGCGCACCTGGCCGGTCAGGTTGGCGGCCATCAGGTTGACGTTGTCGGTCAGATCCTTCCAGGTGCCGCCGACGCCCTTCACCTCGGCCTGGCCGCCGAGCTTGCCTTCGGTGCCGACCTCGCGCGCCACACGCGTCACTTCCGAGGCGAAGGAGTTCAATTGGTCGACCATCGTGTTGATGGTGTCCTTGAGCTCGAGGATTTCGCCTTGCACGGCGACGGTAATCTTCTTCGACAAGTCGCCCGAAGCAACCGCGGTCGTCACCTCGGCGATGTTGCGGACCTGGCCGGTCAGGTTCTCGGCCATCGAATTGACGTTGTCGGTCAAGTCCTTCCAGGTGCCGGCAACGCCGCGCACCTGCGCCTGGCCGCCGAGCTTGCCCTCGGTGCCGACTTCGCGGGCGACGCGCGTCACTTCGCCGGCAAATGAGTTCAGCTGGTCGACCATGGTGTTGATGGTTGATTTCAGCTCGAGGATCTCGCCCTTGACGTCGACCGTGATCTTCTTCGACAGGTCGCCAAGCGCCACAGCAGTGGTCACCTCGGCGATATTGCGCACCTGGCCGGTCAGGTTCTCTGCCATCAGGTTGACGTTGTCGGTCAGGTCCTTCCAGGTGCCGCCGACACCTTCGACGCGCGCCTGGCCGCCGAGCTTGCCTTCTGTACCGACCTCGCGCGCAACGCGCGTCACTTCCGAGGCGAAGGAATTGAGCTGGTCGACCATCGTGTTGATGGTGTTCTTGAGCTCGAGGATTTCGCCCTTCACATCGACGGTGATCTTCTTCGACAGGTCGCCGGAAGCGACGGCGGTCGTCACCTCGGCGATGTTGCGCACCTGCCCGGTCAGGTTCGTCGCCATGGCGTTGACGTTGTCGGTCAGGTCCTTCCAGGTCCCGGCCACACCTTTCACGCGGGCCTGGCCGCCGAGCTTGCCTTCGGTGCCGACCTCGCGCGCCACGCGCGTCACCTCCGAGGCAAAGGAGGCCAGTTGCCCGACCATGGTGTTGACGATCTTGCCGATGCGCAGGAATTCGCCGCGCAACTGCCGGCCGTCGATTTCGACCATCATCGTCTGCGACAGGTCGCCTTTGGCGACCGCGCCGATGACGCGCGCCACTTCGGCCGTCGGCTGAACCATGTCCTCGATCAGATCGTTGACGGAACGGACGCTCGATTCCCAACTGCCGGTAGCGTTGCGGACACGGCCGCGTTCGCCGATCCGGCCATCCTTGCCGACGACCTTGCTGAGGCGTTCGAACTCGCGCGTGACCTGATCGTTGAGTTCTACGATTTCGTTGAAGGTGTCGGCGATCTCGGAATCGAGGCCGGTGTAGACATTATCGATGCGAACGGAGAAATCACCGCTCCGAAAAGCCTTCAGCGCGTTCAGTATTTGACGGTGGTCCAATTGCCTTGTGGATGCAAGCACGCTCACAGCGCCCCTCCCAGCTCACGGATTTCTTGAATGTCCTGGTGAAACTGTCCCCTGCGGCCGACACAACTCCCCGCAAGCGCAATAACGCGGCATGCTCGATTTGGTTCCAGACGAAATTGCCGCTATGCGGCAGGAATTTCGCAGCCGCATTCACGAAACGACGAGCAACAAAGATCCATAATGGTTGTATCGATCACTATTTATGCCAAACGGAACATCTCGAAAAAACTCTCGTTGGGTATAGATCGCGATAGAGCGATGCAACTCGATGGAGACACTAAGATGATGAAAATTCTCTCTGCATTCCTACTTGCTATCGGCCTGGCCACATCTGCCATGGCACAATCGATGGGCTCCGGGACCGGTAGCGCCGATGGCAATACCGGCGTCAACACAGGCACTTCCGGCGGCAACATCGGGACCGGCAGCGCAACTACCCCGAACACCATCGATCCGAACGCAACGAACGCCACCACGCCGCAGACAAACGGTATGGAGGACCGCTGCAAGGATACGGCGGGCAGCGATACCGACAACAATACCCCCAGCGGCGCCATGACGTCGGATATGCAGAACTGCAACAAGTAACGGAGTTTTGCTCAGCGGTCATTTCAGCCCGCTGCCTGGTTCAGACCCGGCGCTCGCGGTTCAAACCACAGCCAGAAAAATGCACTGACCGGGCACGGGCTCACTACTTTTGGACCGGCGAGCCCAAGCCGGGCGGCCGACTACACTAGTCTCAGCTAGGTTCCGCGATAGGCGGCGGGCAGCCCGGGAGCGCAAAGAGTGGGGGAGTCATTTCCAAGCCAGTTATATGCGACGATGGCTTAGTCCAATTTAATGGACGATTTCGGTTAAGCGCTGCAACTGATAAAACAGTTAGGAAACAGTTGGCACTCTCGCTGAAAACAGCGGCGGAACAGTGTCCGATGCGCACTGAAAACAGTGAAGGAACAGCGACCCGGGCAAGGGAATTTCATGCCTGAAAACAGACCGGAAACAGACGGGACGCGACCCTGGATTCTGGCGCACTATATCCAGACTCCAATAGCGCGCGACGAATGGGATTCGCGACCAGTACGCGCGCCAGGGGGAGTTAGCTCAAAGAACCTGTATTAGGTGGCAGTTAGATAGTGTCTCAGTTTGAAATTTTGCCGCTCGCCGCTCGCCTGTCGCACCGCGCACGGCGCACGACCGGCCGAACCAAAGAAGAGGCGCGCTCCCTTGTTTCGCGCCGTATCCCCATCTAGCCTGCACTACTTTCAGTTGTGGGGATCGGGTATGAAACAGAATCAGGTTGGCACCTCGGCGATCATTCGCAGGCAACGCATTGGCCATCGGGCTTTTGATGTCGAGCATATCTCTGGCAGGGTGCACTACAGTTTCGACTAGCGGCGCGGATGGATGGCTTACGAAGCGAACTGCTTACGGGGTTTCCGACGCAATGGCTAAGAAGGGCATGATGCCCGTAGCCGTCGACTGCCGGTTCGATAGAACAGATCCGGACAATGCGGCCTTTGGATCCAAGGTTACGTGGAAACCTGCCCCACCAAACTTCCTCTGGCAGTGGCATGTCGGCTATCCCGATTACGTTGCGACGAAGGAAGCTAGATCACGCGCAATGGGCCTCCATCGCGTGTTTTCGAAAAGGGTTCGTGATCAGGCAACGGGTCAAGTGGTTCAGTGTTCGATCTGGACGAATTGAAGCCGCTCGGCCTCGGCCCAAAAGGGAATCGATTCCGGCTTGGGGGTGACTACCGATAAACGCGATTATCGCTGGCGTCCGTCACAGCTGAAGAGGGAACCGATGGCAGAAGCTCAGCACATCACGAAGATCGTCGACGGCGTGGCAGCCTACGGCTCGGAGAAAGCGAAATGAGCCACCAAGCTGCAATAATGCGAGCACTTCTCGTTGGCATCCCTTTCCTGATTCTTATGGCGTTTCTGCTTTGGATGGCAAACCGCTCAAGGATCGTCATGGCAAACGCCGCGAAAGAGATCGCCAAAGAAATTCGGGAAAATACGGCAGCGGTGAAGGCTCTTAGCGAGCGTATCGACAAAATGAAGCGTTAGTCCAAAAGACCGATTTTCATGTGGCGATACCGGGCGCCGTCGAGCCACCGCATCCAATTGGCCGGTATAATTAGCGGTATCCCGGTCGACCGCTGCAGCTGAAAACAGTTGGGGAACAGTAGCTTCGGACCTCAGTCTTGGCTCGGCTTACCAGACATGCGGTTGTCGATATCAGTCAACTTGGTCAAGATGCCTTCTTGCGCCTGCACCATCGCTTGCTGAACGTGGATGAGTTTGAACGTGAGCCAGATAGAAACCCAAAGGCTTGCTGCGAGATAAATCAGCATCGGCATCCAGGAGATGAAGATCCCGAGCAGCGAGTTTTCCGATTCCATATTGCCCCCACATACGATGTTGCCGCGATATCCTTGCCGCCGGGCGTGCATGAACGCAAGCTACTGGCGCCAAGATCGATATCTTGTCCACCGCTGTCAGGCATTGCTGCTTCGGACCTGAAAAATGTTTTGTGCGGTGCGCTGGCGGTGCCCCGGACCTTTCCAAGGCAAGGGCCCCTCAGGGGGTGGAAACTAATTTTCTGAAAACGTGAAAGAACTTTTGGTGGAGCCAATCGGAATCGAACCGACGACCTCTTGAATGCCATTCAAGCGCTCTCCCAACTGAGCTATGGCCCCACTCCGGCAGTTCGCCGGCGCCGTTTCCGGCGAAGAGATCCGGCGCGGGTTGAGACCGCGTCGTTAGTGCAGGCGGCTTCTAACCCCGCCTTCAGTCAATATCAAGCCTTCAAGAACCGCTTTTTCTAGGCAGCGCCGCGAAAGCCGGCGAATGCGGTTCGCTCAGACTTCGTCGTCGTCTTCGCCGACGCCGATCATGTCGGCAACGTCGTCGTCTTCTTCCTCCTCGTCGGCAAGGAACGCGTCATCCTCGTCATCGCCAAGGTCAACGTCGTCCTCGTCATCGCCGAGATCGGGAAGCTCGTCGGCCTTCGCGTCCTCGTCCGCCTCTTCGAGAGAGACGACCTCGACGCCCTCTTCCTCCTCGGCGTCCACTTCCTTCTCGGCAACTTCCTCTTCCTCCTCGAGGGCGGCTATCTTGCCTTCCTCGAAATAGGAGCGCGGATAGCTCTTGCCCGTGTAAGGCGAGACGATCGGGTCCTTGTTCAAGTCATAGAATTTTCGACCCGTCTCCGGGTCGATGCGTTTGGTGCCAAGTTCGGGTTTTGCCACAGCAAGCCTCGTCGATGAAAGTTTGGTCCCCTTAACCAGAGTTTACGGCGCTGTCAAAGCGAAAAGCCGGCGTCCCAAAAAGCTTGAATTCGAAGGCCTTCGTACCAAGGGGATGACCATCTCGATCCGCCATGATAGGAGACCGCGCAAACCACAAGAAAATGGCCGGCCGCCGGCGTTTCCAGGAAAGAACCATGTCGCACACTGCCGCCCCGAAGCAGGCCACCGCCCGAAAATCATCTGGTCTTTCCGGCGCGGCACGGGTGCCGGGCGACAAGTCGATCTCGCACCGTTCCTTCATGTTTGGCGGGCTGGCCTCCGGCGAAACCCGCATCACCGGACTACTGGAAGGCGAGGACGTGATGCGTACGGGCGCTGCCATGAAGGCGATGGGCGCTCATATCGAGAAGCATGGCACTGAGTGGGTGATCCGCGGAACCGGCAATGGCGCGCTGCTGCAACCGGAGTGCCCGCTCGATTTCGGCAATGCCGGCACGGGCTCCCGCCTCACCATGGGCCTGGTCGGCACCTATGACATGGAAACCACCTTCATCGGCGACGCCTCGCTGTCCGGCCGGCCGATGGGCCGCGTGCTCGAACCGCTTCGCCAGATGGGCGTGCAGGTGCTGAAGGCGACACCCGGCGACCGCATGCCGATCACGCTGCGCGGGCCCAAGCACGCCGCGCCGATCACCTACCGCGTGCCGATGGCCTCGGCGCAGGTCAAGTCGGCGGTGCTGCTGGCCGGGCTGAACACGCCGGGCATCACCACGGTCATCGAGCCGGTGATGACGCGCGACCACACCGAAAAGATGCTCAAGGGATTCGGCGCCAATCTGTCGGTCGAGACCGACGAGCGCGGCGTGCGCCACATTTTCATCGAAGGCCAGGGCAAGCTCACCGGCCAGACCATCGCGGTGCCTGGCGACCCCTCCTCGGCCGGCTTTCCTCTGGTGGCCGCGCTGATCGTGCCGGGCTCGGACATCACCATCGAAAACGTGCTGATGAACCCGACGCGCACGGGCCTTCTTTTGACGCTGCAGGAAATGGGCGCCTGGGTCGACATAATCGATCCGCGCAACGAAGGCGGCGAGGACGTCGCCGACCTGCGCGTACGCTATTCCGAACTGAAAGGCGTCACCGTGCCGCCCGAACGGGCGCCGACTATGATCGACGAGTATCCGGTGCTTGCCGTGGCGGCGAGCTTTGCCGAGGGCGAAACGCTCATGCTCGGGCTTGAAGAGCTGCGGGTGAAGGAATCCGACCGGCTGTCGGCGGTCGCCAACGGGCTGAAGCTCAACGGCGTCGATTGCAGCGAGGGCGAGGCCACGCTGGCCGTGCGCGGAAAACCTGGCGGCAAGGGCCTCGGCCAACACCCCAACGGACAGGGCACCATCGTCCAGACCCATCTCGACCACCGCATAGCCATGAGTTTTCTGGTTATGGGGCTGGCGACGGAAAAACCCGTGACCATCGATGATCAAGCGATGATCGCGACAAGTTTTCCGGAATTCATGGGCCTGATGAAGAGGCTCGGTGCGGCGATCGAGTGAGATACTTTTACGTTCATTGGAAACATAGCATACCGGAGGAGCCGTCCCATCTCTGGTATGAAGTTGCCGACGACAATTTCCAGAACCGGACTATAGAGTTCTATGCCGATGGCTCCGTGGGTTTTGCAATTCGCGGCGCTGCCCTCGACGGGTCGGAGGATATTGAGATCGGGGGCACCAGAAATTCCGTATAAGGCTTTCCCGATCTCACAGAAATCAACTCCGACAATCAGTTCGAGGCCTCGGAGGTCAACGCGGTTGACTTCGAGCGCCGATGGAGTGAGGCACTTGCATCGAGGTTTCGAATGACGACAGGCTTCACCATCGCCATCGACGGACCTGCAGGCGCTGGAAAGGGCACCCTTGCCCGACGGCTCGCCGATCACTACCGGCTGAACCTGCTCGACACCGGCCTTACCTATCGCGCGGTAGCGCATTCGCTGCTTCGGCTGGGCCTGCCGCTCGACAATGTCTCGGCCGCTGAAACCGCGGCTCGCCAGGTCGATCTGGCAAAACTCGACCGCGCCGTGCTTTCGGCACATGCCGTTGGCGAGGCGGCGTCGAAAGTGGCTGTCATCCCGTCAGTGCGGCGCATACTGGTCGACAAGCAGCGCGACTTTGCAAAAGCCCCGCCGGGCGCGGTGCTCGACGGTCGCGACATCGGCACCGTCGTCTGTCCCGATGCCGACGTAAAACTCTATGTCACGGCCAGTGCCGAGGTGCGGGCAAAGCGGCGGCTGGATGAAATCGAGAGCATTGGCGGCACTGCCAATTTCGAGGAAATCCTTGCCGATATCGTGCGCCGCGACGAGCGCGACATGGGCCGCATGGACTCGCCCTTGAAACCGGCAGCCGATGCGCACTTGCTCGACACGTCGGAAATGGCTATAGAAGCCGCGTTTCTGGCAGCACGGGCGATCATCGACGACGTCCTGGCCAAGAGAAACAATGCCTGAGGCTGGGTTTTCCTGCCGCCGCCGATTGCCGGCGACAAAAAGAATTCCCATATCGGGCATGAACCAGCCTGCCAGCATTCTTCATGCGCCGGAATTGCCGCCCAAAGGCGGCCAAGGGCTTTTTGCCCGGAACGCCGGCAGGCCAACGCAACACTAACCCACGGCGCCCGCCTCGCGACAGATTGCGGGGCAATCCAGGAGAACCTATGTCAGTTGCAAATCCCACTCGCGATGATTTCGCGAGCCTGCTCGAAGAATCATTTTCCGCCGGCCATTCCGGCGAAGGTCAGGTCGTAAAGGGCGTCATCACCGCCATTGAAAAAGACATGGCTATCATCGACGTCGGCCTCAAGGTCGAAGGCCGCGTGCCGCTGAAGGAATTCGGCGTCAAGGGCAAGGACACGACGCTCAAGGTCGGCGACACGGTCGAGGTCTATGTCGAGCGTATCGAGAACGCGCTTGGCGAAGCCATGTTGTCGCGCGAAAAGGCTCGCCGCGAAGAGAGCTGGGTCCGTCTCGAAGAGAAGTTCACCAAGGGCGAACGCGTCGAAGGCGTCATCTTCAACCAGGTCAAGGGCGGCTTCACCGTCGACCTCGACGGTGCCGTTGCGTTCCTGCCGCGCAGCCAGGTCGATATCCGCCCGATCCGCGACGTCTCGCCGCTGATGCACAACCCGCAGCCCTTCGAGATCCTCAAGATGGATCGCCGCCGCGGCAACATCGTGGTGTCGCGCCGCACAGTGCTCGAGGAAAGCCGCGCCGAACAGCGTTCGGAAATCGTGCAGAACCTCGAAGAAGGCCAGGTGGTCGAAGG
The DNA here is from genome assembly GCF_040318135.1 of Mesorhizobium sp. M1295. Classification (NCBI taxonomy): domain Bacteria; kingdom Pseudomonadati; phylum Pseudomonadota; class Alphaproteobacteria; order Hyphomicrobiales; family Phyllobacteriaceae; genus Mesorhizobium; species Mesorhizobium sp. M1295. Next base: position 7,551 of record NZ_JAMYLU010000019.1, on the reverse strand, counting down.
CGTCGTCAAGAACATCACCGACTATGGTGCGTTCGTCGACCTCGGCGGCATCGACGGCCTGCTGCACGTCACCGACATGGCATGGCGCCGCGTCAACCATCCGACCGAAATCCTCAATATCGGCCAGACGGTCAAGGTGCAGATCATCCGCATCAACCAGGAAACCCACCGCATCTCGCTCGGCATGAAGCAGCTCGAGAGCGATCCGTGGTCCGAGATCGGCACCAAGTTCCCGATCGGCAAGAAGATCAAGGGTACTGTCACCAACATCACCGACTACGGCGCGTTCGTCGAGCTGGAGCCGGGCATCGAAGGCCTCATCCACGTTTCGGAAATGTCGTGGACCAAGAAGAACGTGCATCCCGGCAAGATCCTGTCGACGACGCAGGAAGTCGACGTGGTGGTGCTCGAAGTCGATCCGGCCAAGCGCCGCATCTCGCTCGGCCTCAAGCAGACGCTGGAGAACCCGTGGGAGGCCTTCGCGCGCAGCCATCCGGTCGGCAGCCAGGTTGAGGGCGAGGTCAAGAACAAGACCGAGTTCGGCCTGTTCATCGGCCTCGAAGGCGATGTCGACGGCATGGTCCACCTTTCCGACCTCGACTGGACCCGTCCGGGCGAGCAGGTGATCGAGGAGTACAATCGCGGCGACATGGTCAAGGCGCAGGTGCTCGACGTCGACATCGACAAGGAGCGCATCTCGCTCGGCATCAAGCAGCTGGCCAAGGACACGGTCGGCGAAGCGGCGACGTCAGGCGAACTGCGCAAGAACGCAGTCGTCACCTGCGAGGTTATCGGCGTGAAGGATGGCGGTCTGGAAGTGCGGCTGGTCGACAGCGGCATCGAGACCTTCATCAAGCGCTCCGACCTCAGCCGTGACCGCGACGAGCAGCGCCCCGAGCGCTTCACTGTCGGCCAGAAGGTCGACGCCCGCGTCATCGCCTTCGACAAGAAGACCCGCAAGCTGCAGGTCTCGATCAAGGCGCTGGAAATCGCCGAAGAGAAGGAAGCGGTCGCCCAGTACGGTTCGACTGACTCCGGCGCTTCGCTGGGCGACATCCTGGGTGCCGCGCTGAAGAAGCAGGGCAGCTAAGCCAACACTGCGCCTCGCGCAGGTTGTAAACGAAACAAAAAGCCCCGCCGGAGCGATCCGGCGGGGCTTTTTTTGCACCCGACCTGAATTTCAGGCCCTGCCGTAAAGCGGCACCAGCGTGCCGCTCATCGCCAGATTGGCCGGCGAAGCGAGGTAGGCAATGGCCTCCGCGGCTGCTTCCAAGCTGACCCATTTGCTGAAATCGGCGCCCGGCATGTCAGCCCGGGTGGCCGGCGTGTCTAGGGTCGAGGGCGCCACGGCGTTGACCAGTATGCCCTTGCCCTTCAGCTCTTCGGCCATCGCCACGGTCATCGCGGCGACCGCCGCCTTGGCGGCAGCGTAAGCCACCTTGCCGGAGCCGCGCCGCGGATCGAGCCCGGCTCGCGCGGTGACATTGACGATGCGGCCCGATACGGAAGATTCCAGCATCGAGCGTATCGCCGCGCGGCAGCACAGGAAGGTGGTGCGGGCGTTGGTGTCCATCATCTCGGCAAAGGAGGCGGGCTCGATCTTCTCGACCGGTGCGGCGGTGAAGCCGCCGGCCAGATGCACCGATGCCCACAAATCCGGAACGCTAGCATAGAAGGCATCGACCTTGGCAGCGTCGGCGAGGTCGACATTGTGCGCCAGCCTGACGCGGTCATGTGCCGGGAAGGGAAAATGGGCAGGCGCGGCAGCGTGGGCATTGGGCACATGGCAAATCGCGCCCTGCTCCAGCAGTTTCCCTACGACCGCGCCGCCAAGCGCCCCGGTGCCGCCGGTCACCACGATATGTCTGCCGTCCAGTGTTTCCGTCATATTCGACCGCTCCGTCGTTGCGCGCCGCCGATGCGGAAGGTCGCGCCTTTCGCGCGATCACTCAACCGAAATCTCGATGACGTAGGGTCGTCCAGCCGCCCGCGCGCGCCGTAGCGCGTCCGCCAAGCCGCCGGCGCCGGAAATCCGCTCGGCGGCAATGCCATAGGCTTCGGCCAATTTGCAGAAATCCGGCGGTGCCGGGGAGACGCCGACCGGCTCGACGCCGACATCGAGCATCGAGGTTTCGATCTCGCGGTAGCCGCGATTGTTCCAGACGGCGAAGATCACCGGCGCCGCCGCGTCGAGCGCGGCGCCCAGTTCCGGCAGGGTGAACTGGAAGCCGCCGTCGCCGGTGAGACAAACGACCGGCGCCTCAGGCCTGGCAAGGGCAGCACCGATCGCCGCCGGCGGGCCATAGCCGAGCGCGCCGAAGCCGGTAGCGGCGTTGAACCAGCCGCCCGGCCGGTCGTGATCGTAATAGAGGTTGGCGGCGTAGACCGGCTGGGTCGAATCGCCGACGATGATCGAGCCAGGCAGCGCATCACGGATCGTCTCGACGGCGCGCAATTGCGCCTGCATAGCTGGGCCAATCTCGGCAAAGGCCGCTTGCCGCGTCGCGGCCGCGCGAGCGGCGCCGTCGCCTGATTGCGCCTGGCCCATGCCGAGTTCGGCATGCAGCGCCTCGAGCGCTGCGCCACAATCGGCCTGGATCGAAATCCGGGCCGGCCGCCTGGTAAGTTGGTCGGCGCCGATGTCGATGCGGATCAGATTGGCGGGTAGGACAAAACCGCCGTCGCCATAGCCGTCATAATCGGTCGGACCGAATTCGGTACCGGCGGCGATGACCAGGTCGGCATCGGCCATCAGCGCACGCACCGCCTTCAGGCTGGGGCTGGCCGGCACGCCAAGCGGATGGCGATAGAGCAGGCCGCGCGCATTGGCGGTCTGGACGACCGGCGCTCCCAACCTCTCGGCCAGGCGCTGCAACGGCGCTTCGGCAGCTTTGGCGCCGCCGCCGGCCAGGATAAGCGGCCGGCGGGCGGCAGCGCAAAGCCTGGCTGCCTCAGCGATCACCGCGGCGCCCGGCTCGGGCGGGGCCGAATTCCGCAGCAGCGCCACGATGCCGGTGGCGGGCATGGTCATGACATCGGTCGGGATCTCGATATGCACTGGCCCCGGACGCGAGGATGAAAAAAGTGCAAAAGCGCGGGCGAGCACGCCGGGCAATTCGCCGGCCTCGGTGACACGGTGCGAAAACAGCGCCACCTTCTCCATCATGCCGCGCTGGTCCGGCAGTTCATGCAGATGGCCAAGGCCCTTGCCCAGCGTCGGCGTGGCGTTGACGCCCGAGATTACCAGCATCGGCACCGAATCGGCGCGCGCCTGGCCCATGGCGGTGATGGTGTTGGTCAGCCCCGGCCCGGTGATGACGAAGGCGACACCCGGCTTGCCGCTGGCGCGCGCATAGCCGTCAGCCATGAAGCCGGCGCCCTGCTCGTGGCGCGGCGTGACGTGACGGATCTTCGACCGCGCAAGCCCGCGGTAGAGCTCGACCGTGTGCACGCCGGGAATGCCGAAGACGGTGTCGACGCCGTGCGCTTCCAGCAAGGTGATGAGCGCTTCGCCGATCGTCGTCATTGTCTTAGCACCGGGCGCGTGAGGCAGGTTGGGCCGCCCTCGCAGGCAATGCACAGCGCATCGGCCTCGAATGTCGAGACCGTACAGCCGGCGGCCTGCATGGCAGCCGCCGTCTTCGGAAAACCGGCAACGGCGATAACCTGGCGCGGCGCGGTCGGCAGGACGTTCAGGCTGAGCCCGCTCGAGGCGAAGAATTCGTCGGCGTCGCCCTCGACCAGGCGAATGCCATGCGCACGCAGCATCTGGTGGAAGGCGACCGGCAGGAGCGGCCCATAGACCAGCGCCAGATCGTCGGCGAGCGGGCTGATCACCGACATCAGATGCAGGCAGGCGTCCTCGCCTTGCCAGAGCGGCAGGTCGAAGCCATAGACCTGGATGCCTTTGGGTGAAAGCAGGTTGGAGAGCTGCTGGATGCCGTGCTGATTGGTGCGTACGCCGCGGCCGACCGCCAGTGTGTTTGCATCCATCCACACGCAGTCGCCGCCCTCGACCTGGCCGGGAGTCTCGATACGGCCGAGGACAGGTATGCCCATGCGCCCATAAGCTGCCTCGTGCAGGCCGGGCTCGGGCCGGCGCAGCGCCTTGCCCATGGCAAGGATGACCGCGCCATGGTCGGTCATCAGCGAGGGATCGTGGGTAAAGACAGAATCGGCAAGCCCGTCATCGGCGTCGCTCAGCCATTCGATCTCGGCGCCTGAGCCGGAAATCAGCCCGGCCAGCGCTTCATGCTGGGCCGCCGCTTTTTGCGGATCGAAGCCGGGACCGTAGTGCCATTCCAGTGCTTCGGCCCGATGCATGGCGCTGGCGGCGGAGCGCATCAGCACGCGCTGCAGCGGCCCGGCCATCGACTGCGACCCGTATGCTTTGCCCACTAAATTCTCCTGAAACGCGCTCCCTCCTGCCAATAGCCACTCGGCAGGCCGTGATCAATGGTCCAAAAACTGCGGTTGACGGAGGCAAGCGGAACGGTCCATCTTGAGAATCGGAACGCTGTCCAGTGACGGGTAATGGGTAATAAATTCCAGCAAGGACTGCCTCGGCTGCTCCGCGGGGCACCGCGACGATGACAGCGCCGGCCACCGCCCTGAAGCATACGGTGCAGAACGGCGCCGCCGAAGCCATCCACGTCGAGAACCTGCACAAGAATTTCGGCAAGCTGCACGTATTGAAGGGCGTTTCGCTGTCGGCGCGCGATGGCGAGGTGATCGCCATCATCGGCGGCAGCGGCTCGGGCAAGTCGACGCTGCTGCGCTGCATCAATTGCCTGGAGAACCCGACCAGCGGCATCATCCGCGTCAATGGCGAAGAGATAAAGCTGAAGGCCGACAGCCACGGCCACACCGTGCCCGCCGACCGCAAGCAGATCGAACGCATCCGCTCCAAGCTCGGCATGGTCTTCCAGAACTTCAATCTTTGGAGCCACATGACGTTGATCGAGAACGTCATCGAGGTTCCCGTGCATGTGCTCGGCGTCAAGCGCGATGTAGCGATCGGCGAGGCGGAAAAGCTGCTCGCCCGCGTCGGCCTGGCCGAAAAACGCGACGTCTACCCCGCCTATCTGTCGGGCGGCCAACAGCAGCGCGCAGCGATAGCCAGGGCGCTGGCCATCAATCCGCGCGTCATGCTGTTCGATGAGCCGACCTCGGCGCTCGACCCGGAGTTGGTCGGCGAAGTGCTGAAGGTGATCGGCGACCTGGCGCGCGAAGGCCGCACCATGGTGCTGGTCACGCATGAGATGAAGTTTGCCCGCGAGGTGGCGACGCATGTCGTCTATCTCCATAACGGGCTGGTCGAGGAAGAAGGGCCGCCGGAACAGATCTTCGGCGCACCAAAATCCGAAAGGCTGAAGCAGTTTCTGCGCAATGTTGGATGACTTGCGAGAAAAGCAGACGGGAACGTCAAAACCAAAAAACGGGAGAACTGAAAAATGAAACCTTTTCTCAAAACGGCGCTCGCGGCCACGCTGATCGCATTGTCGGGCGCATTTTCGGCAAGCGCCGAACAGATCAAGGTGGGTTTTTCGCCGGAAGCCTATCCGCCGTTTTACTCGCAGGATGCTTCCGGCAAGTGGGGTGGCTGGGAAGTCGACATCGTCAACGCCATTTGCGGCGAAGCCAAGCTGGATTGCGCATTGACGCCAGTCCCGTGGGACGGCCTCATCCCGGCGCTTAAAACCAAGAAGATCGATGCGATCATGAATTCGATGTCCATTACCGACGAGCGCAAGAAGGAAATCGACTTCTCCGACAAATACTATAACACGCCGACTGCGGTGATCGGCGCCAAGGATCAGAAATTCGATGCGACGCCAGAGGGGTTGAAAGCCAAGATAGTCGGCGTTCAGGTGTCTACGGTGCACGCCGCCTACGCCAAGAAGCACTTCACCGACGCTGCGGAAATCAAGGAATACCAGACGCAGGACGAGGCAAATCAGGATCTCGCCGCCGGCCGGATCGATGCCACTCAGGCCGATTCGATCGCGCTCGACGCGTTTTTGAAGTCGGACCAAGGCAAGGCGTGCTGCGACCTCAAGGGTTATGTCGCGCCGGACCTTGAAGTGCTCGGGCCGGGCGTCGGCGCCGGCATGCGCCAAGGCGACACCGAGCTCAAGGACAAGATCAATGCCGCCATCAAGGCCATTCGGGCCAATGGCAAATATGCCGAAATCACCAAGAAGTACTTCGATTTCGACATCTACGGCGAAGCGTCGCAGTCCAACTGACGGCAACGGCGTCAAGCCGGGCATGCCTAGCCGCCGTCGTCGCGGTGGGCATGTCCGGCTTGACGCATCATTGGCGCCTCAACCCGCAAGTCCAGGGGACATAAGCTGAGCGACGTTCTCGCCACCATGTTCGGAGCCAGTTCGCTGGAATTGCTGTCCTTCGAACCGCCGAACGGCAGGGGTCTCAGCCTTCTGCATGGGCTGGCAAACTCCGTCGGAATTGCTTTCGGTTCCTTTGGGGTTGGTCTTTTGATCGGCGTCGGCGGCGCCTATGGCAAGCTCTATGGCGGGCCGGTGGTCCGTGACCTGCTGGAAGTTTACACCACAGTGGTCCGCGCCGTGCCCGAGCTGGTGCTGATCCTGCTGCTTTATTTCGCTGGTACCGACCTCATCAACCAGTTGCTTACCGCGCTCGGCTATGCCGCGATCGACATCAACGGGGTTGTCGCCGGCATAGGCGTGCTCGGGGTCGTGCAGGGCGCCTACTCCACCGAAGTCTTGCGCGGCGCAATCCGCGCCGTTCCGCAAGGCCAGATCGAAGCCGCGCGGGCCTATGGAATGCCTCCCGGCCTGCTTCTCAGGCGTATAACGCTGCCGGCGATGCTGCCCTTCGCCATTCCGGGGCTGGCAAATTTGTGGCTGATCGCCACCAAGGACACCGCGCTTCTCGCGATCGTCGGCGTCAATGAACTGACCCAAACCACACGGACGGCAGCCGGCGCGACGAAGGCTTATTTCACCTTCTTCATGGCGGCGGGCGCGCTTTATCTCGTTCTGACCCTCGTCTCCAACGTCGTCATCGGGCGGGTTGAGCGCTGGGCGCGACGCGGCATGCCGTCGATCGCGGGATCGCACTGATGGCGACCGAAACCCCGGTCATTGACGCCGCCGCACGGGCCTCGCTCTGGATGCAGCCACACCGCATAGCTCTGATCCTGATCGCGCTGGTTGTCGTACTGGCATCGATTTTCCTCATGCGCTGGGATTGGCTTCCCACCTATCTGCCGCTGGCTTTGCAAGGCATATGGCGGACCATCTGGCTGCTTGTGGTAACGTCGGCTCTGGGCATCGCGCTCGCCATCCCCCTCGGCCTGGCGCAGGTGATCGGCCCGCCGATCTTGAGCGTGCCGGCCAAGGTGTTCTGCACGATTGTTCGCGGCACGCCGCTGCTGCTCCAGCTCTGGCTGCTCTACTACGGACTGGGTTCGCTGTTTCCGCAATTTCCGTGGATACGCGAGTCGTTCCTCTGGCCCATTCTAAGGCAGGCATGGCCCTACGCCGTTCTTTCTCTGACGATCTCGTA